>JAGOLR010000098.1 GCA_017993955.1 Candidatus Omnitrophota bacterium | reverse complement strand
TATGTGCAATGAGGAGTTTTTTATAAGGTCGCGGGTTGTGCATGTGCAGTATGGGGGCGAAACTAATGTATATAATGTGGGAGTAGAATTTCTTGACGCACCAGCCGATTTCCGCGAGCGATTTTATGGGGAACTTGAGGCGATAATGCTCTATCAAAGAGAGTGTATAAATAAGACTGGCCAGGAGATATCGCTTGCCGAAGCTTCGGTCAGATGGTACCATGACCGTGGGTTGATCCGTTAAGAGGCAAAACTTAGCAAAGTTCCGGCATTTTTAAGTTGACAAATTTTTTTTTTAAAATATAATTAAGTACGTTGATATTTAATATGCTTAATTAAAAAGGAGAAGCCATGGCAGAGCGTACCTTGGAGCAATTTTTGGATGAAGTGTCCGAAATAATGCCTTTGATATCCAGGGAATTTTTCAAGCGACAGGAATCGGGGTTTTTCAAGGTCAAGATCACCATGCCTCAATTCATAATAATGGAGCTCCTGCATAAGCGGGGGGAGTCCTCGATGACCGATCTTGCAGGGATGCTAAACGTGACCACGGCCGCCATGACAGGTATTATAGACAGGCTTGTGCGAGATGGGTATGTTTCCAGGAATAGGGGTACAGAGGACAGGAGGGTAGTTATGGCCGAGTTAACACCTAAGGGTTGCAAGGTCGTTAGTACTATGGCCGATGACAGAAAGAGGCTTTTTGCCGATATGTTCGGTAAATTGAGCCATGAAGAGCGTGAGTCGTATTTAAATATCCTAAGGCGGATAAAAGAAAATATATCTTAATAGGGATCCAAAGCTTAAAAGCTATGAAAAGAGTTGTAATCTTAACGGTATTATTATTATCGATCGGTACGGCCGAAGGTATATCCGGAGACGCCGGGCCTTCTTTTGATAAAGAAGCGTTTATAGCTTCAGCGTCTTATACTACCGAACTTAGGATTGGGATGGTAGACTGCGTCGCTATGGCGTTAAAGAACAATTCCGACATACTGCTAAAGAAGATAAGTCCCCTTATAGAGCAAGCGAACGTCCGTACTCAGAAAGGACGTTTTGATCCTGTGATGCGTTTTGACGGTATGGTAGAAGACAATGTCGACATATCTGATAGCCCCGCCATCAATCCGAGTCCATCAAAAACGCGTATAGGGACTTTTGATATAGGCGTAGACCAGAAGTGGACTACGGGTACAGTGACCTCCATAGAGCTGAATAATACGCGGACAACCTCTAACGCGAACAGGCTCTTCCAAAGCTTCCAGCCAGCCTATGACTCCGAAGCTCAAGTGGTAGTGGTGCAGCCGATGCTTAAAGGCTTCGGCCTTACCGTTAATAAGGCGGACTATCTCATAGCGAAAAATAATAAAGCCAAATCAGATCAGGATTTGATAAAGGATGTAATCAGGGTAATAACCGATGTCAAGAAAACCTATTATAATTACCAATATACTCAGGAGCAGTACAAGGTTGCCCGGACCTCTCTTACCAGAGTGGAAGATCTTTACGAGATAAATAAAGAAAAGTATGCCAAGGGGTTGGCCAGCAATATAGATGTTATACAATCCGAGGCTGAGGTTGCCAGATTCGAGCAGGCCCTGATAGCTTCCGAGAATGTGATGAAGAAGGCGGAGGATGACCTCAAGTTCATAACTAATCTTGTGGACGACCCGAAGCTGTGGAATGCCCGGATATTCTTGCTGGATAATATAAATTATGAAAAGAAAGAATTCGATCTGGTAAAATGTATTTTGACCGCCTTTGACTGCAGGCCGGAATACGAGGCGGCCAAGCTTGATCTTAAGAATAGAGACATATCGGTGATATACAACCGTAACGGCACCCTCCCGACGCTGGATTTGATCGGAAGTTATGGTCTTAACGGCCTTGCCAGGAATTTTGAGAAGGATATGGGCCATGTGGGCGGCGGCCATTATCCGGATTGGACCGCCGGAGTCGCTGTTAAGATGCCGTTTTTTAACGATGAGGCCAAAGGCAAATACGAAAAAGCCAAATATGAAAAGGCTCAGGCCCTGATCGCATTTGACAGATTGGAGCAGCGGATAATATTGGAGGTAAGGGACGCCTGGAGAGATGTCGACGCTAAATATCGCCTTTTGCTGGCGAGTGAAAAATCGAAGCTCGGGGAGGAGCTCAACTACGCGGCACAGGAGACCAGATTCCGCGCAGGCCTCGTTTCTACTTTGGATATAGTTATATACCAGGAGCGACTGGCGAGGGCTCAGGTTGATTATGTGAAGAGCGTTATAGACTACAATACTTCCATTATAGAATTAAGCAAGGCTCAAGGCACTACTTTAATAGAAGAAAATATAAAAATAGAATAGGACGGTCAATTATGCGTTATCATAAGATAATACCTGCGGTGACCTTGGCTACGGCGCTTTTCGTTGTCTCGGGATGTGGTGGGGATAAAAAACAACCCAAAGATGACTTTGTCCCAGTAAGGGTTATTACCGTTAAAGTGCAGGATATCCATAGGGCATTGGATTACGCAGGTAGTCTGAAGGGTAAGGATGAGGCAATCGTCTATCCGAAGGTCAGCGGCAAAGTCATAGAGAAGGTCAAGGAAGAGGGTAGCGATGTGAAAAAAGGTGACGCTATAGTTTACATAGACAGGGATGAAGTCGGGCTAAAATTTGAAAAAGCCCCCGTCGAAAGCCCGTTGACCGGTACCGTCGGAAGGGTATATGTAGACATAGGCTCTAACGTTACCGTGCAGACACCTATAGCGTTCGTGGCCGATATGTCACAAACCGAGATATACCTGGATATACCCGAGGCCTATTTGCCGCAGTTGGCGCTGGGGCAAAAAGCCGAGATAACAGTCGATGCCCATCCTGGAGAGATATTCAGGGGCGAGATAATACGCATAAGCCCGGTGGTCGAGCTATCTACGAGGACGGCTCCGATCGAGATACTTATCGATAATCCGGAGAAGAAGTTGCAGTCCGGCATGTTCGGTAAGGTCCATCTGAGACTTGAGGAACACAAACAGGTGCCGGTTATACCTAAGGAAGCTGTGATAGGCAGACATCCGGATACCTATACATATATCATAGAAAACGATAAATCCTATATGAAAAAGATAACTCTTGGCATAAAGCAGGGTCCTATATACGAGGTCCTGGACGGGGTGAAACCCGGAGATAGGGTTGTCATTATGGGGCAGCAGAAGCTGCGTGACGGCGTTACTGTGCGGGTCGAGGAAAAATAATGAATTTACCGGAATTCGGCGTCAAAAGACCTATTACCAACCTTATGATATTCTCGGCTATCATAATAATAGCCTTTTACAGCCTTACCCGTTTGGGTATAGATCTTATGCCCGAAATAGAGCCGCCGGCTATAAGCGTTATAGCTTCGTATCCGGGAGCCTCGGCTCAGGATGTGGAGATCCGGGTAACTGAGCCGCTTGAAAATCAGTTGGCCACGACTCCCGGTATAGACAAGATCACTTCCCGGTCTCTCGAAGGCGCGTCGGTTATCACTCTTAAGTTTCAATGGGGCACAAATCTCGATGAAGCTTCAAACGACATAAGAGACCGCATAGAGCTTGCGAAGCGCTTTCTGCCCGATATCCCGGACGAGATGGATAACCCTTTCATATTCAAGTTTAATACCGCGAATATCCCCATAGTTTTTATGGGCTTCTCCGCCAAAGAGTCCTATCCCGAGCTATACGATCTTATAGATAACCGCATAGGGGATGCCTTGAGGCAACTTCCCGGAGTAGGTACTGTACAGCTTATAGCAGGATTAGAGCGTCAAATAAATATATGGGTAGACAGGGCGCGTCTGGAAGCTTACGGAATATCCATACTTGAGATACAAAACCTTCTAAGTCAGGAGAATGTTACCCAGCCGCTGGGTAATGTAAAATCCGGGTTTACCGATTATCTTCTGCGAATTCCGGGAGAGTTCGCGTCCCCCGATGAAATAAACAGCGTGATAATAGGCAAGAAAGACGGACGTCTTGTATATTTAAAGGACGTGGCCAGGGTGGAAGACGGCCATGCCGAAGTCGTAACAATGCTGCGTTTTAACAGAAGACCCGCCCTGATGATGATGGTCCAGAAACAGACAGGGACCAACACGGTCGAGGTGGCCGATCGTATAAAGGAACGCCTGGATCATCTATTGAAAAACCTGCCTTCAGACGTAGAGACTTATTTGATATTTGACACTTCTAAGGATATTATCAATGCGCTCGATTCTCTAAAGGCATCGGTATGGCTTGGCATAGTCCTTGTTATAATAGTAGTATGGTTCTTCCTCAGGCAATTCTCGGCCAGCATGATAATAGCGCTTACCATACCATTCTCGCTATTGATATCTTTTATATATCTCTTTCTTGGCGGTAAAACGATAAATACCATAAGCCTTTCGTCTCTGGCCATCGCTTCCGGCATGGTGGTGGATAATGCCATCGTAGTGGTAGATAACGCCTATAGGCATATTGAGCGCGGCCAGAGACCGCGCGAGGCGGCAATATACGGCACTAGCGAGATCTTTCTTTCTATCGGGGCGTCGACCCTTACAACGGTGGTCGTTTTTCTTCCAATGCTTTTCATAAGCGGGGTAGTCGGAGTTATCTTTGGCGAACTGGCCATGATAGTGACGGTGACTCTCATAGCCTCACTATTCACAGCTTCCACCTTCACCCCGATGCTTTGCCATAGATGGCTAAAGCCTGAGAACGAAAGAGCCGCTCACGGTAATAAGTGGCTTGCGCGGCTTTACGAAACATCTGAAAGATGGTTCAGATCGGCGGAGGAATGGTATGCCCGCGCGCTGGATTGGTGCCTTAAGCATAAGAAGACAGTTATATACGGTTTTTTGGCTGTGTTTTTCGTAAGCCTATTTTCTATGAAGTTTATCGGTAATGAATTCATTCCAGAGGAGGACACTGGGGATGTGCGTATAACCATAAGCATGCCCCTTGGCACCAGGGTTGAGGAGACCGATGACGTGGCGAAGAGGGTGGAGGATATATTCAATAAATTTGTTCCCGAGGCCCAGACTATATTTGTTCGTAGCGGGGATATCCCAAAGAGGGGCGCTCGGATGCTAGGCGGGGCATC
>JAGOLR010000020.1:23558-25193 GCA_017993955.1 Candidatus Omnitrophota bacterium | reverse complement strand
TACAAGCAAGGTCAAAAATCAGCTGAAGAGAAGCTTCGATGAAGATATTGTGGAACAAGGAAGCGCTCCTGAAATGGAAGATTCCAAGATAGGTATATCGCAGGCCGCGGAATCTAATGCGACTATGACGCCGTCAGATGGACAATAATAAGAGCGTTAACTGCATAATAAAACGTTTTGTTGTAGGGCCGATGGGTGTTAATTGTTACCTTGTGGCGGACCCCGATACCGGAGAGACCTGTCTTATAGATCCAGGCGCCGACCCCGATGCCATGAAAAGCTATATAAAAGAAAAAGGGTTGGATCTTAAGTTCATAATTATAACCCACGGCCACGGCGACCATATAGCCGCCAACGGATATTTCAACGTACCTATATATATTCACAAAGATGATGCCGATTTTTTGGCCGATCCGGCAAAGAATCTATCCAAATATTTTTTATTTGCCGTGACTTCGCCAAAGGCGTCCAGATTGCTGGAAGACGGTGAAGTGGTGAGGCTTGGGAAGCTATCTTTTACAGTCATCCACACGCCCGGTCATACTCCGGGGTCTATAAGCCTGAAACTTGGAGGGAGCATATTTACGGGAGACACGCTATTTTGCGGCGGTGTCGGAAGGACGGATTTTGCTTACAGCGATGAAGAGGCACTGTGGCATTCCATCAACGATAAGCTTTTCAGGGAGCCTGGTGGTACCGTGATATACCCGGGCCATGGAGAAAGCTCCACGATCGGGCAGGAGAAAGGCAGTTTGTGAAGACCTTAGTGGAAGAATTTTTGACTTATCTGTCCGTGGAGAGGGGTTTGAGCAAGAACACGGTGGCGGCTTACCGTAGCGATCTTATGCATTTCATAGAGCATATGGAAAGGCTTGCCGTTAAGGATATAGATAAGATAAAGAAACAGGATATAACCAGCTATATGCTGCGTCTTAAAGAAGGCGGTATCTCGAGTAATTCCATATCCCGAGCGCTCGTTGCTATAAAGATGTTCTACAAGTTTTTAGTTCGCGAGCGTCTTGCTAAAGAAGATATAGCCGGGGTCTTGGAATCTCCAAAACTTTTAAGACCGCTTCCGGATGTCTTGAGCGTAGACGAGATCGACAGGTTGATATCTGCGCCGGATCCCAGGGATTGGATGGGTATAAGGGACAAGGCGGCTCTTGAGCTCATGTACGCCACGGGAATGCGCGTATCGGAAGTGGTAGATCTGAATCTGGAAGGATTGAATCTGGAGTTAGGTTTTGTAAAATGCCGCGGCAAGGGAGACAAAGAACGCATCGTCCCAATAGGTAAGAGTGCCAAGGACGCATTATCCCGGTATAAAGAAAAGGTGCGTCCGGAGCTATTAAAGAAGCGGCAGGACCCGCACCTGTTCTTGTCAAGGTTCGGCAAGAAGATATCGCGCCAATCGTTTTGGAAGATGATAAAGAAATACGCAAGACAGTCCAGGGTAAGGAAAGAGATAACCCCTCATAAGCTCAGACATAGTTTTGCGACTCATCTTTTGGAACACGGCGCCGATTTGCGCATAGTCCAGGAGATGCTGGGGCATGCGGATATATCTACTACTCAGATATATACCCATATAAATAAGGACCGCTTGAAGACTATACACAGGCAGTTCCATCCGCG
>JAGOLR010000020.1:0-23458 GCA_017993955.1 Candidatus Omnitrophota bacterium | reverse complement strand
ATATTACCGGCGTTGGATATAGGCGGGGTCGAAACCGGGACCGTTGACCTTGCGAGGTACCTTGTATCGCATGGTCACAAAGCGGTGGTGGTCTCCGCCGGAGGTCGTCTAGTTAAGGAGCTGGAGGCTATCGGCGCGCACCATTACGAATTACCCGTAGGTAAGAAATCGTTGCTTACCGCGTTCAGGATGGTTGGCGAGCTTAGGGATATCATAAGAAAAGAGGATATTGATATAGTCCACGCGCGTTCCCGTGTTCCGGGGGTAATAGCTTACGCTGCCTGCAGGATAACGAACCGTATATTTATAACCACCGCTCATGGCTATTATAGTAAAAGCATTATGAGCATGGTGATGAGTTGGGGCCGGTATGTGATAGTGGCTTCAAACGTAATGGCAAAATATATGATGAAAGATTTTCGTATCCCATATGACCGTATACGGTTGATACCGAGAGGCGTGGATCTGGCCAGGTTTAAATTTAAACCCAAGACAAAAACTAAAGATAGCGGCTTCACGATAGGCATGGTATCACGGATAACCCCTTTAAAAGGGCACGCAGATTTTATAAAAGCGATAGCTATAGTTGCCAGAGAGATACCGCAATTAAAAGTAATGATAGCCGGGAGCGCTCCAAAAGACAAGTATCGCGAGGACCTGGAGCTTATGGTACGGGGGTTGGGACTCTCTTCGATAGTTGAATTCACCGGCGCAGTCTCTGACGTTCCTGCCTTTATGGGCCAACTAAATCTTCTAGTATCTGCTACTGTGACTCCGGAGGCGTTTGGTAGAGTAATAATAGAAGCCCATGCTGTCGGAGTGCCGGTTGTGGCGACAAAAGTGGGAGGGGTTGTCGACATAGTGGAAGACGGAGTTACCGGACTTCTTTGCCTACCCGCCAACTCAAAAGACATGGCTAGTAAGATCATGCGCATTTACAGGGATAAGGAGCTTGCACAGACTTTGGTAAGCGAATCAAGGCGGCGCGTGGAACTTAATTATAACGTAGATGTAATGATGGAACGGACCCTTTCGGTTTACCGCGAGTCTATGGATAAGAAGAATATCCTTGTGATAAAACTAAGCGCTATCGGGGATGTGATATTGAGCATACCGTCTCTCAAGTCGATCCGGGCCAGATACCCCGGCGCCAATATCAAGGTGCTTGTGGGGATAGAGGCCAGGGAGGTCCTTGATAAGTGCCCGTACATAAACGACGTGATAGTAGCCGATTTTAAAAATAAACACAAGGGTATTGCAGGGCTATGGCGCCTAGGCCGGGAGCTAAGAGAACACTGTTTTGATATAGCTATAGATCTTCAGAACAACAGAAAAAGCCATCTATTGGCGTATCTATCTCTTGCATCTCTGCGATACGGATATGATAACGGGAAATGGTCGGCATTATTGAATCGCAAGCAGAAAGACGATGCCCCTTATCTCGATCCGCTCGATCATCAGTTCAGGACCCTGCGCCTTGCAGGGATAAAGCCGGTCGATAAGGTTCTGGAGATATGGCCCTCTGAATACGATATGGCGAAGATAGAAAAATTCCTTTCCGACAGTTGGATTAAACCGTCTCAACCGGTAGTTGGCATTGCGGTCCGGGCATCGGAGCGCTGGTTTTCTAAAAATTGGCCTCCATCTTATATCGCGCAGCTTTGCGATAAACTTGCAAAGGAGCTGAATATCCGGGTCATATTGGCAGGCTCTAAAAACGATAGCGTCGTTGCCGGGTATATATGTAAAATGACCAAGTCGAAGCCCGTAGTGGCTGTGGGCAAGACCGATATACAGGAACTGGCGGCGCTTATGAAACGCTTCTGCGTATTTATTACGCCGGATTCGGCCCCTATGCATATAGCGTCAGCTATGAAGACCCCTGTGATAGCGCTCTTTGGGCCCACTGACCCCGCTAGACATCTGGTGCCTTCAAACGGATGTGTGGTCCTATGTAAGGCGGGAGAGGTTAAATGCAAACCCTGTTATAAAACTACCTGCCAGCGCAAAACTAGTTGCATGCGCATGATAACTGTGGACGAGGTATTCGAGCTTGTAAAGAAAAATATAAAGGCTGGATATGAAAGCGCTCTGCGTATCGACGCATTTTAATATAGGCGGCATATCTAACTATATGCTCACTTTGGCCTCTGAGCTAAAGAAGATAGGGATTGAAACGGTCATCGCGACGTCTGGGGGCAACATGGAGACAGAGGCGCGGGAAAGCGATATACCGCACTTCCATATAAACATCGACACGAAATTCGAGTTTCATCCAAAGCTCTTTATCGCGGCCATGCAGCTTAAGAGTATAATTAACAAAGAACACATAGATATAATACACGCCCATTCGAGGGTCGCGCAGGCAGTTTCTATACTGGCTTCCAGGATGACAGGTGTGCCTGTGATCACTACCTGCCACGGATATTTTAAAAAGCGGCTCCGAAAAGTTTTTGACACATGGGGCGTCAGGGTCATAGCCATGAGCGATGCGGTCAGACAGCATCTCGTAACCGATCTTGGCGTTTCGCCCGACAGGATCAGGCTGATATATAGCGGAGTAGATTGTGACCGTTTTATGCGGGAATATTCTGCGGATGAGATAGCGATAATCAAAAAGGGCTTGGGTCTTAGGGAAAGGTTTGTGGTAGGTACTATAGGAAGACTCTCTTCTGTAAAGGGGCAGGCTCATCTCTTGGATGCCTTGGCGTCTATTGCTTCGAAAAGATCCGATGTGGAAGGACTTATAGTAGGTGATGGCCCCGAGCGCGAGGCGCTTCAAAGACAGGCGGAATCTCTCGGTATCAAAGGAAAGGTGAAATTTATCTCTTCCAATGTTGATACTCCCGGTTTTCTTGCTATAATGGATGTTTTCGTGTTTCCGTCGTTAAAAGAGGGCTTGGGGATAGCCTTGTTGGAGGCTTTGGCTTCCGGCAGAGCGTCGGTATCCTCCGATACAGGCGGTATAAGCGACATAGTTGTGAACGGATCTACGGGCGTGCTTGTAAAGGTGGCGGACCATGCTGCCATGGCAAAAGCGGTATCCGATCTTCTTGACGATCCCGCCAGGAGAGAGATGCTGGGTTCCAGAGGCAGGGGCATGGTATGCGAACGGTTTACCTTAAGCCGCATGGCAAGAGAAGTCGCCGGGCTTTACGGAGAAGTTATTGATCGAAAAGTCGTATATGACGCCGAGAAATAGTTTCAGAAAAAGAACATTAGCGGTAATAGTAGCGGCTTTTGTTGTGCTGGCCGCCGGGTTAATTTTTTTCCCCGGAGACCGGTATGTGGTACCGGTCCTCATGTACCACTCCATAGACACCGATGACAAGCTTACCAAGTTATCGGTAAGCCCGCAAAGTTTTTCCAGGCAGATGGAGTTTTTTAGCCGTAATGGGTATAACGTAGTCAGCCTGAGCGAGGTCGCAGATTATATTGAAAAAAAATTGAAAGTGCCGGCAAAAACGGTGGCGATAACATTCGATGATGGTTTTGAGAATAATTATAAATACGCCTTTCCCGTATTGAAGAGATACAATATGCCCGCCACTATATTCATTATAGTGGAAAGAGTGGGGAAGCCCGGTTACCTTAGTTGGGAAGAGATAAAGGAGATGGCGGGTTCGGGGCTCATCTCCATAGGAAGTCATACGATGTCTCACGGATTCCTGACATCTCTGGATGAAAATGGGTTGAGGCATGAGCTCGGAGACTCCAAGAAGGCTCTTGAGGGCGTGATAGGTCCCGAGGTTAAATACCTTTGTTATCCGATGGGTCGGCACAGCGAACTCGTTAAAAAGATAGCCAAGGAATCCGGATACGAATGCGCCGTCACCACTTCTTCGAGCATGGATACAATATCAGACTCCGACCGATATGCGATAAAACGCGTCAGGATATCCAGGACTTCCGATAATCTATTTACGTTCTGGCTAAAAACGAGCGGTTATTATCTTTGGGCTAAGAGGCTGACCCGCTGATGAAAAGGATACTTATAATTGAGGTGAATTGGGTAGGAGACGTTCTGTTTTCCACTCCGTTTATAAGGGCAGTAAAGGGGGCTTGTCCTGATAGTCATATAGCCTGTCTAGTTCATCCGCGGTGCAAGGAAATTTTAGAATACAACCCCTGCGTAGACGAGATAATCTTATACGACGAAGAGAAGACGCACCGGGGTATTCTCGGTAAGATAAAACTGATATTTTTATTGAGGGGAAAAAATTTCGACACAGCTTTTATCCTTCACAGGTCTTTTACAAAGGCCTTGATTGCGTATCTTTCCGGGATAAAAGAACGCATAGGGTATATTGCCAAGAAGGGCAGGGCGCCGATTTTGACTAAGGGGGTGCCAGAACCTTATCCGGCGAAACATAAAGTGGAATATTTTCTCGATCTCGCCAGGGCTGTAGGCATTAGCCCGGGACCTGTCTCGTATGAATTCGTTGTTACGGAAGGCGATAGGGATTTTGTGAGGAGCCTGATCTCCGGGGATGGCATTGCGCCTCATGACAAAGTGGTGGTGGTAAATCCCGGAGGGAATTGGGGACCTAAGCGCTGGCCCAAAGAGAGCTTTGCAAAACTCGCGGATCTACTAGCGCAAAAATTCGGAGTCAAGATCGTGATTTCAGGGGCCGAAAAGGACAAGGCGCTGGCAGAGGATATTAAAAGACTTATGAAGTCGAAGGCGGTTGTTGTCGCCGGCAAAATAAGTTTGAGGCAGTTGGGGGCCCTCCTTCAGCGCGCAAGCCTTGTGGTATCCAACGATTCCGGGCCGATGCATATGGCGGTTGCAGTCGGAGCGAAGGTGATAGCCATTTTCGGGCCTACGTCTCCCGGCCTCACAGGCCCCTATGGCGCGGGAGATTATACGGTTATATTCAAAGAAAAGGAATGCGAGGTCCCCTGCTATGATAAAGATTGTAAATATAACTCCTGCATGTCCGATATATCTGTGGATGAAGTTATGTCGGCGGCATCTGTTAAATTGGCGTAGAATATGAATATAGACCGCTCTGAAGTTAAACGCATACTGGTGATCACATTGAGCAATGTAGGGGATGTGGTGCTGACTACCCCGGTCGTTCGGGCGCTGGATAAGGAATTTCCGGAGTCCAGGATAGACGTGATGGTTGGTCCGCGGGCTAAGGAGATATTTGAAAAAGACCCGAGAGTATTCAAGCTTATAATCTATGACAAGCATATCACCATAAGTCAGAAGAGACGGCTTCAGCTGAAATTGAAAAGATTGCACTATGACCTCGTGGTGGATATAAGGAACACTATCTTTCCGCTTCTCATAGGGCCAAAATACCGCACAGGCACCATACAGCGTTTTCCCACGGCTATATTGCACAGCAAGGTCCGGCATCTCTACCGCCTCCAATCCCTTGGCATAAATAATCTAGCAGAGCCGGCTTATATTCACATTCCAGAAGAAGACCGGCAATCAGCCGAAGATATTTTAAACGGGTTATCGGTGCGAGGTGAGTTCGTTATAATAAACCCGGGGGCAAAGAGCCATTTAAAACGCTGGACCTTGGACGGGTTTGCCCATGTTGCCGATCATATCCGGAAGGAATGCAGGGCGGAGATAATTTTTATAGGGCAGGGCGAAGATGCCGGGGTCGTGAGCGAAATAGTTTCGCGTATGAAGCACAAACCGCATAATATAGTTGACAAGACCAACATCTGTCAGCTTGCCCACCTGCTCAAGAGAGCCAAATTATTAATAACTAACGATAGCGCCCCCTTACATATAGGATGTGCGGTCGGAGCGAAGGTGCTCGCCATATTCGGCCCTACAGATCCGAAGAAGTACGGCCCTACCGGGGAATTGGATATGGTCATAGCCAAGAAGCTTTTCTGTTCGCCGTGCGAGAAGGCCACGTGCGCCTATAATTATGAATGCATGACGCTGATAACACCTGATGAAGTATTCGAAACGGCAAGGATGATGCTGGAAGGATATGAATAAAGTCCACAGACCACAGTCTACGGCCCATAGTTATAAACGCATACTTATCGCAAGACTGGATAGGATAGGGGATGTAGTCCTGTCTACGCCCGTCATAAGAGCCGTGCGCGAGAAATTTCCGAATAGCTATATAGCGTTTATGGTAAGGCCTTATGCTTATGAAGTAGTCGCGGGGAATCCTATGCTGGATGAGGTGGTCGTATACGATAAGAAGATGGGGTTTCTGGATAATTTGAAATTCATAAAATTTTTACGTGAAAAGAGATTCGACATCGCTATAGTTCTGCATCCCACATCCAGAACGCATCTCTTGGCGTACTTCGCGCGTATTCCAGAAAGAGTGGGATTTGACCGGAAGTGCGGTTTTATGCTGACGAAAAAGATACCGCATACAAAACAGTTTGGTTTAAAGCACGAGATAGACTACTCTTTGGACATACTTCGCCATATCGGTATCGAGCCAAGTTCGAGATCGCTTTGTATGCCGGTATCCCCATATAGCGAGTCCAGGACGGAAAAGATATTCCAAGAAAAAGGGCTAAAGATGTCGGATGTCATAGTCTCTTTAAATCCAGGCGCAAGCTGCCGCTCCAAAAGATGGCCCGCCGGAAATTTTGCGATTGTCGCGGATAAGCTTGCGCAGAAGTATAATGCGAAGATAGTCCTGGTTTCGGGCAAGGAAGATAAGGAGGCAGCGATAAAAACGGCTTCTCTTATGAAGAGTAAGCCCGTCGATCTTTCAGGCGCTACCACAATATCGGAGCTTGCGAGCGTTCTGAAAAGGTCGAAGCTTTTTATATCCAATGATTCCGGCCCGGTCCATATAGCATGCGCCGTGGGCACTCCTGTCATAGCAATATTCGGGCGTTCGGACCGCGGGCTTTCGCCTCATCGCTGGGGTCCTTCTAACAAGGCCGATATAGTTATACATAAAGATGTCGGATGCATGGCATGCCTGGCTCACAACTGCCGCCTTGGCTTCAAATGTTTGGAAGCAGTCAGGGCAGATGATGTTCTGGAGGCGGCCTGTGGAGTCCTTTCGCGATCAGGTATGGCGCGCGGTATTAAATTATGAAAAAGATCGTAAGAGTGGTTATGTGGTTTTTATTCGTATATATAGTAGTCTCGACGGTCATGGAGCTGCTGAAATGGCGGCAGTCGGGAATTATACAGTAAAGTGAGGCGCAAATGAAGATAGGCATGATAGGGCTTCCGCAGACCGGCAAGAAGACGCTTTTTGAGTTATTGACAAATCACGCCCCTACCGAAAAAGAACTGATCTCAAATAAGCCGATAAAAGGCGTCGCCGATATACGGGACCCTAGATTTGAAAGGCTTGTATCGCTTTACAGGCCTAAGAAAAACGTGATGGCCAGAATAGACATAGAGCTTCTTCCTAAGATAGAGAAAGACACGATAGCAAAGGGCGATATTTTTACCGATATCAACGACCTTGATGCCATATGTCATGTGGTGCGGGCCTTCACGGACGATTCCGTATATCATGCCAGCGGCTCCGTGGACCCGAAAAGGGATATAGAGATGGTAAACTCGGAACTCATTCTCTACGACCTGATATTCGTAGAGAAGAGACTTGAACGAGTCGAACACAAAATAAAACAGATCGGTGACGACGCCTCAAAGAAGGAGTGCGAGGTGCTTTTAAAAATGAAAGAGCACCTCGACAAGACTATGCCTCTCAGGCTTCTCGAGCTTACTCCCGATGAAAAAAAACTGATATCGAGCTTCCCGCTTGTAACGCGCAAAGAGATGATGATCGCCTTGAATGTTTCGGAAGGCGACCTTAAAGATGAGTCGCTGGTCTCGTCACTTAAGAATGCATATGCTCCTATAAGGCTCGATGTCATGCAGGTCTCGGCAAAGATGGAGGGTGAGATAGCCAAATTGGAATCCGAGGAGGACCGGAAGGCCTTTCTTCAAGATTCAGGTATATCCGAACCCGCCATAAATGCCCTGACCAGACTATGCATAAAGACGCTTAGTCTCATATCATTTTTCACTGTCGGAGAAGACGAGGTGCGTCAGTGGACAGTGCGCAAAGGTTCGAGCGCGCCTGAGGCGGCCGGGGCTATACATTCAGACCTGCAGAAAGGCTTTATACGGGCAGAGGTCATCAAATTTGCTGATCTTGCGGCGTTGGGTAGCGAGGATAAGGTGAAAGAGGCCGGTAAATTCTATCTAAAAGGCAAAGATTATATCGTCGATGACGGCGATATATTATGTATAAGGTTCAGCGTGTAGGGGGATTATATGGCGTCTATCGACTTAAAAAAATTACTTGAAGGCAGGGAGTTTTTAAGCGTTGCGACCTCAAGCTTAAAAGGCATTCCTAATGCGGCGCCGAAATTCCTGTTGAAGGTCGATGGGCACAAGATTTGGCTTGTAGATTATACCATCGGACAGACATGGCGTAATCTCCGTGACAATAACCGCGCCTCGCTTTCTTTTATGGACTCCAAGATGCTGGTCGGATACCAGCTTAACGGCAACGTCAAGATGATCGAAAAAGGTCCAAAGTACGACCGTATGTGTAAGGAGATGATAGACAAAGAGATACGTCTTACGGCCCAGCATATAATAGAGGACGTCCGCGGCCATTCTAAACACGAGCATTTCGAGATAGGTATAACAGAGAGGTTTATAATTCTCGAGGTCACAATCAATGAAATAGTTCAGATAGGTCATAGAGGGGAAGTGGTTAGGGAAAAGGTGCGTAGAGCTTAAAAGGTTTACTTGAAATCGATCTTTATGATACAATAGTAATTCATTTTGAGATATATTGTCCTAAAGTATATTTAAAAATATGGTGCCTGAATGCCAAAAGCAAAACGTATAGACCTTAAATGTATCAAGACGATACCTTTAAATGCGCGTAAATGCAAGGTGGCCATAGCTGATTTTGCTAAGACCTCTTCAAGAGGCGCTTCCTTCAAAAGATTCTATGATTCCTTGCCGCGGATACTTGTAAGCCAGAACTTCCGCGATCTTGTGCACGCTATAGTCAAGGCCCATGATAAAAAAAAGATGGTCATAGTGATGATGGGCGCGCATGTAATAAAATGCGGATTGTCCCCGCTTATAATAGATTTGATGAAGAGAGGCGTGGTAAAGGCCGTCGCGCTAAACGGCGCCGGTGTGATACATGATACCGAGATAGCCATGATAGGCAGGACCAGCGAGGACGTGGGAGAGGGCATACTCGACGGGACTTTTGGTATGGCCAAGGAGACAGCATCATTCATAAATGAAGCTATAAACAGCGGTTTTAAAAACGGCATCGGCATAGGCGAGGCGGTAGGTCAGGAGATAGAGCGCGCAAAATTGCCTAATAAAGATCTGAGCATACTGGCAGTCGGGCATCGGCTGGGCGTGCCGGTTACCGCTCATGTCGCTATAGGCACTGATATAATACATCAGCACCCATCGGCCAACGGTGAGGCTATAGGCGAAGGGTCGCTGCTTGATTTCAAGACTTTTATATACAGCATATCCAATCTCGAGAACGGTGTAGCTTTGAATTTCGGTTCAGCGGTTATATTGCCGGAGGTATTCCTTAAAGCCGTTACGGTGGCAAGAAACCTCGGTTTTAAGCTGGATGATTTTACTACCGCTAACTTTGACATGATAAGCCAGTATAGGCCAAACCAGAATATCCTATCCCGGCCGACATCGAAAGGCGGCAGGGGATATAACATAATAGGTCATCACGAGATAATGATTCCGCTACTTTACAATGCCGTGATCGAGAGCCTTTAGCTCTAAGAGGAACCAGATATGGAGAAGTTTAATTATAACAGCGCGATACGAATAATATCCGGTTTTAAGAAAGCCAGGGTTTTGGTCGTAGGCGATCTTATATTGGACCAGTTCATATGGGGCGATGTTTCAAGGATATCCCCCGAGGCCCCGGTGCCCGTTGTGTGGGTGAAGCGGGAAAGTTTTATGCCGGGAGGCGCTTCTAATGTGGCGAATAATCTGCGATCCTTGGGTGCAGTCGTGCATCTGGTCGGAATTGCGGGAGAGGATGAGAACGGAGCCATATTGAAAGGCGAGCTTGAGCAAAAGGGGATCATAACAAGAGGCATATTTGTGGATTCGTCCAGGCCTACCATACTCAAGACTCGCGTAGTGGCCCAGCACCAGCAAGTGGTGCGTATAGATCGGGAAAAACCAGACCGTCTTAGCGAGACGATGGTTTCAAGGATGGCTTCTTATATAGAGGACGCCATGGACGAGGTCGATGCCGTGATAATCGAGGACTACGGCAAGGGGGTTATCACACCCAAATTATTGACCAAGGTAGTGCCTATGGCCAGGCGTAAAAATAAGATAATATCGGTAGACCCGAAAGAGGAGCATTTTAATTATTATAAGGGAGCAACCGTTATCACGCCCAATAACCATGAGGCCGCCAGGGCGGTAGGGTTCCAAATAAAAGACGAAGATACTTTGAGGCGGGCCGGCGCGGAACTCATATCTAAGATAGGGTGTAAAATAGCGCTTATCACTCTGGGCGAAAACGGGATGGCCGTATTCCAAAAAGGTAAACCCATGAGACATATACCGACTGTAGCTCAGGAAGTATTCGACGTATCAGGCGCAGGGGATACGGTCATAGCGACCTATACCCTTTCTCTTGCCTCGGGCGCTGACCCCGTAACTGCGGCGTTTATATCTAATTATGCCGGCGGTATAGTGGTGGGCAAGATCGGCATAGCCGTTGTCTCGCCCGAAGAACTGCTGGGGCGCATAAAGAATTCCGGGAGTTATAACATCAAGGAGGCCAGATAGTGAAGGCGATCGGGGTCATACCTGCGCGATGGGGAGCCACGCGTTTTGAAGGTAAGGTTTTAGCCAATCTTCTTGGGAAGCCTGTAATACAACATGTGTGGGATAATGCTAAAAAAGCCAAGACGTTGGATGATCTGGTGGTGGCATGTGATGATGAGAGGATATTGAAGGTTGTACAGGGTTTTGGCGGTAAGGCCGTTTATACCTCTCCGGATCAACCTTCCGGGACAGACCGTCTAGCCGAGGTAGTGAATCCCATAGATGTCGAAATCGCCGTTAATATACAGGGCGATGAGCCGTTAGTGAAACCGATAATGATCGATAGTCTGGTTATAGCGTTACAGGATGAGAAGTCTGCCCAGATGGCTACCGTAGTAAAAAAGATCGAAGATGATTCGGAGCTAACAAATTCAAACGTTGTTAAAGCGGTGATTGATAAGAACGGCTACGCCATATACTTTTCGCGCTACGCCATACCTTACAACAGAACGGGTGAGTCGGATCCTAAAAAGCGCCCGACTTATTACAAACATATAGGGATGTACGCTTTTACGAAAGACTTCCTCTTTACATTCCGTAATCTTCCCGCCTCGCCCCTAGAGAACGCGGAGAAACTGGAGCAATTACGGGTTTTGGAGAACGGATACAGGATAAAGACGGTTGAGACAAAGTTCGATACCATCGGTATAGACAGGCCGGAAGATATCAGGCGAGCGGAAGATGCGCTTTTACGGGAGCGTGAAAAAGAGAAGGTGAGGTCTTAGGGTGGCCATGGTAAAAGAGATCATCGCGGGTAATGTCAAGATCGGAGGGGATAATCCTCTTGTCCTTATAGCCGGACCGTGCGTCATAGAGTCGGAATCGAGTATTATGAAGCATGCCCGAACCTTGAAGTTCATAGCTAAAAAGCTCGAGGTGCCTTTGATATTCAAGTCCAGCTATGACAAGGCCAACAGGACATCTATAAAATCTTTCCGTGGTCCCGGCCTTAAAAAAGGCCTTGCAATATTGAAGAAGGTCAAGGATGAATTAGGTTTGCCTGTGCTTTCGGATGTCCATTGCGCTATGGACGTAAAAGAGGCCGCAAAAGTTCTGGACATTATACAGATACCGGCTTTTTTGTCGCGTCAGACCGATCTTATGATTGCGGCCGCGAAGACCGGCAAAGTGGTAAATATCAAGAAGGGACAATTCCTGGCCCCTTGGGATATGGGGCATGCCATAAAAAAAATCGAGTCGGCTGGTAATTATAATATCCTGCTAACCGAGCGCGGAGTGAGCTTCGGCTATAATAACCTGGTCAACGATTTTAGGTCAATACTAATAATGAAGGAGTTTGGCTACCCGGTAGTCTTCGACGCTACTCATTCGGTACAGATGCCGGGTGGGCTGGGGGACAAGTCCGGAGGCGAGAGAAAATTCATCCCTAATCTTGCTATGGCGGCTGTGGCCTGCGGCGCCGATGCTATATTTGCCGAGGTGCACGAGGATCCCGATAAGGCTTTAAGCGACGGGCCCAATATGCTGCGTATGGATGAGCTGGAAACCATGCTCCTTAAGCTAAAAAAAGTGGAGAAGGCGGCTAAGTCTAATGTATAAGAATATAGCCAGACAAGTCCTTGCAATAGAAAGAGACGCGCTTTCCGGGCTGATAAAAAGAGTGGGTAGGGAATTTAACTCTATAATTGCCGATCTGGCGAAGGTCCGAGGAAGGATAATAGTCACCGGTATGGGTAAACCCGGTTTTATAGCCCAGAAGATATCCGCTACGCTATCTTCGACCGGTACTCCCTCGCTTTATCTCCATCCCGCAGAGGCTATACACGGCGACCTTGGACGCGTCACAAAAGACGATCTTATACTTGCCCTTTCAAATAGCGGCGAGACCGAAGAAGTCGTAAAGATATTGCCTATAATTAAAAAGATAGGGGCCAAACTTGTAGCGATGACCGGGAATAGAAGATCGGTCCTTGCCCGCTCGGCAGATTATATAATAGATGTTTCCGTTAAGAGGGAGGCATGTTCTTTAGGTCTGGCCCCCACAACATCGACTACGGCGATGCTTGCTATGGGTGATGCGCTGGCTGTAGCGCTTCTGGAACGTAAGGGTTTTAAAGAGAAAGATTTTGCATTTTATCACCCGGGCGGAATACTCGGTAAGAGGCTTTTGCTTAAAGTGGAGGATATAATGCGTACCGGAGCTGCTCATCCGGTCGTTTCCGGGAATACCCCTGTGAAGAAAGTCCTTTTTGCCATAACGCGTGCGCGGGCCGGGAGCGCGAGCGTGGTCGACGCCAAAGGAAGACTTATCGGTATATTTACCGATGGGGACCTGCGCCGCCACATAGAATCCGAACCGGATCTGATAAATAAAAAGGTTTCGGATGTCATGACCAAGAAGCCCACAGTTATAAAGAAGGACAGAATGGCTGCGGAGGCATTTGATGTCATGAGGTCCAAGAAGATAGACGAGATACCCGTAGTCGATGAGAGATCAAGGCCGGTCGGGCTTGTCGATGTACAGGACCTTCTGAAAGCGGGGCTGGTATGATGACCGAGGTGATAGAAGATCGCGCAAAACGGGTCAAGGTGCTGATATTGGACATAGACGGCGTTATGACCGACGGGCGGATAGTCTACAGTATATATGGCGATGAACTGCGGTTTTTTGATGTACAGGACGGGTTGGGGATATCGCTGCTTAACAGGGCAGGCATCAAAAGTATTATCATAACCGCAAAAAAATCGAGGATAGTTAAAGCCAGGGCGCGCGATCTGAAGATCGCCAAGACCTATAACGGTTATATGGATAAGGTAAAGGCCCTGAATAAAGCTATGAGAAAGTTCAGGATAGTCCCTGAAGAAGTCTGTTTTATAGGCGACGATCTTATAGACATCCCTGTATTGAGGCGGGTAGGCCTGGCTGTGAGCGTGCCCAACGCTGTAGATGAGGTAAAAGCAACGGCCCATTACATAACATCCCGACCGGGCGGTAGAGGCGCGGTCAGGGAGGTATGCGATATGCTTCTCAAAGCCCAGGATAAGTGGGATAAGGTCACGGCACCTTATTACAAATAAAGGATCAGACAACGCGAGTTTCATGAAATTCAAGTTAAGAAGGTATTACCTATACTATCTCGGCCGCTCGGCCGCTTTTCTTTTTGCGCTTCTTCCGTTTCGCTTAGGGGTCTTACTGGGCTCTCTTATCGGAAGAGCTGCTTTTTATCTTTTACCTTATTATAGACGGCTAGCCATAGAAAACCTTAATTATGTTTTCGGCGGCGAAAAGAGCGAGTCGGAAGTTAAGATTATAGCCAGGCGTGTCTTTGAGAATCTTGGCCGTAATGCAGCCGAACTCATCAACTTCCCCAAGGTTAATGCCTCGAATGTCGACCGATTTGTCAGTTCATCTAATATGGAGGCGATTGACGGGTCGTTCAAAAATGGTAAAGGGACGGTTGTGGTTACCGCGCATCTGGGGAATTGGGAAATAACCGGAGCGTACCTGCGTCTCAAGAATTATCCAGGCGTAGCTATAGGGAAGAGGATATATTTCGATAAATATGATAAATTTTTGAACCGCCTGCGTAAAAGCCAGGATGTCAATATAGTTTATCGTGACAGTTCCCCCAAGATACTTTTAAAGCTCTTGAGGGAGAATAAGATAGTGGGGGTTGTGGCCGATCAGGATGTCGATTCCGTGGAAGGGGTCTTTGTTGATTTTTTCGGCAAAACCGCGTATACGCCTGTTGGGCCGGCCGCTCTTGCTATGATTACCGGGGCGTCGCTTATTCCCGTCTTTGCGGTGAGGGAAGGATTAAGACACAGATTCATAGTAGAAGATCCCATTAAGCTTGCGAATACAGGAGATCGTAAAGCTGATCTAGTTACAAATACACAAAAATGGTCTCTTGTGGTAGAATCATATATCCGCAAATACCCTGAACAATGGGTATGGATCCACCGCAGGTGGAAGACTCGAAAAGACCAGACTTCTTAAAAGGCAAAATAATGGGGCAGATAAGAAAGACGTTACTTGTATTAGCGGGATTGACGATGGTTTTATTTATGATGCCAAGCTGTGCCCGGCAGGCCGCCTCCCCTAAGAAGCCGGATGATACCGCGAAGGCAGAAACCTCCGCCGGTTCCGAAAAAGACCAGGTCCAGCATAAAGTGCTCTCCTTTAATCTTGAAGGTTTTACGGAAAAAGGCGAGAAGAAGTGGGATGTGAATGGTAAATGCGCTGAGGCGATATCCGCCACCGAGGTCAGGATAGATGATATAGTCGCCAAGGCTTACGGCGACGACGCCGAGGCGACCATAACGGCCGACAGAGGCATATATAATAAAGAGAAGAACAACGTGCGGCTCGAGCAGAACGTGAAGGCTACTATACGCAATGCGGGCGGCATCGCGGAAGGACCCTCCAGCCAGCCGCCCAACCAGTCTTTGTCGAGCGATATAGCGAAAGAGACTGTGAAAAAAAAGAAAGATACGGTTATCACGTGTGATGGCGATGTCCGTTTTGATTACGAAGACAACGTGGCCTATTTCAATAAAAATGTTACCGTAGTTACCGAGGACGGCACAATCATAGCTGACATCATCACGGTTTACCTTAACCCCGAAACTAAGAAGCTTAAAGAGATCGTCGCAGAGGGCAGTGTAAAGATCCTGAAGGAAGGGAACACGATCTACAGCCAGAAAGCGACCTATATAGAGGCTCAGAAGAAGATAATACTTACCGGGAAACCCAAGATAGTCATATCGGCCGAGGGCGGGGTTGAGACAGATTTCCTCGGCGGGACTAAACTGGGCGGAGATGCTAAAACGGCCCAGGCAGGAAAGTAGGTGATGTATGCATTTACTGGAGACTACCGGTCTTGTTAAACAATACGGCGGGCGCAAGGTGGTGGGCGGCGTCGATATAAACGTAAAACGAGGCGAAGTGGTTGGGCTTCTGGGGCCTAATGGCGCTGGCAAGACTACTACTTTTTACATGATAACCGGTATAATACCGCCCGATCAAGGCAAGATAGTGTTTGACAGGCAGAATATAACCAAGATGCCGCTTCATATGCGCGCACGTTACGGCATAGGATACCTGTCCCAGGAACCTTCCATTTTCCGTAAGCTTACGGTCGAGGAGAACATAATGGCGGTCCTGGAGACGTTGGGATTCTCACCCAGGGAGAGGCGCCGGCGTTTAGACGAGCTGTTGAATGAGCTTAAGGTCACGCATCTGGCCAGGAATAAGGCATATACACTTTCCGGCGGCGAGAAACGCAGGGTGGAGATCACGAGGGCTCTTGTCACAAATCCGCTTTTTATACTGTTGGATGAGCCCTTTAGCGGGATAGATCCAATAGCTGTTGCCGAGTGTCAGGAGATAATAAAAGAGCTTAAGTCAAAAGGACTGGGGATACTCCTTACCGACCACAATGTGCGCGAGACGCTCACCATCACCGACAGAGCCTACCTGATGGCCGACGGAAATATATTGATATCGGGCACGAAAGACGACCTGGTTTCCAATCCCAAGGCTCGGGAGATATATCTGGGCGAAAAATTTACAATGTAAGATCTTTGTGATATAATACACACTCTTTTTGAGTCTAAAGAAAAAAAGGATATCATGGCCAAGTCAAAAGTGAAAAAGATGGAAGATTGCGTCGCCTGTCTCGACATAGAGGTCTCTAAAGACACAATTGAAAATGCTTTCGAAGAAGTCTACGATGAGCTTGTTAAGGTGGTTACGATACCGGGGTTCAGGACCGGTAAGGCGCCAAAGGATCTTGTTAAGAAACAGTATGCAAAAGACGCCCGCGAGGAAGTCCTTAAGCGGCTAATACCGGACGCCTACCGAAAGGCGGTAGAAGAGCACAGGATAACGCCTGTAGGTATGCCCGATATATCCGACTTGAAGTTCGATGAAGATAAGCTCCTTTCTTTTAAAGCTCGTATAGATACCCGCCCGGAGTTCAAGCTCAAGAACTATAAGGCCCTGAAGCTTGAACGTAAAAAAGTAGATATTAAGGCGGAGGATATCGATAAGACCATCGAGAGCCTCAGGGGAGTCCATGCCAAATATATAGATGCTGACGGCAGGCCCGTTGTAATGGGTGATTACGTCATAGCCGACATGGACTGCCTGGTAGACGGCAAGCCTTTTCATAAAAAACGCGAAAATGTATGGTTATCGGTCGATAAAGAGTCGTTTATCCCCGGTTTGGGCGAAAAGTTGGTCGGCATGAAGAAGCTTGAGGAAAGAGATATAGAGTCTACGTTGCCTGACAAATACCCGGACAAGGCCCTTGCCGGGAAAAAAGCCATTTACCACATAAAGATCAATGGGATAAAGGTGCGCGAGCTTCCTAAGCTGGATGATGAATTCGCGAAAGATCTGGGTAAGGAAAATCTCTCGGCATTAAAGGAAGAAGTCGCCAAGGAGCTCGAGTCCAGGATGAAGGCCAGCTCGGAGATCGACCTGGAGAACCAGCTTCTCAAAAAATTGATGGATGATAATAACTTTGCCGTTCCCGCGACATTTGTCAAGCGGCAGACCGATTTTATGGTAGAGAATTCGAAGCGTCGCTTGGAGGAGAAGGGTTTTAAGCGGGAAGAGCTTGATAAAAAGGACGATGAATTCCGCGCGAAGTGTAAAGACGACGCGGTGCGTCAGGTCAGGCTTCTATTTATACTAGACGAGATAGCCAGGGCTGAAAATATCGAAGCCGGCGAAATCGACCTGCAGAATTCGTATAATTCTATCGCTACCCAAGCCAATACTACAGCCGAAGAAGTCAAAAAACATTACGAAAAAGAGGAGATGGTAGAAAACCTTCTTGAGAAGATAAGAGAAGAGAAGACCATCGATTTTCTATTAAAAAATGCCGAGATAGCGGAGAAATAATCAAAAGGTTAAATACCGAACGGTTATCGATTTTACTTTTGCTGATATTTAACTATAGGAGGATTGTATGAGTGTGCTGGTGCCGATGGTTATAGAGACGACTGGCAGGGCTGAAAGGGCATACGATATATACTCCCGTCTTCTTAAAGACAGGATAATATTTATCGGGACCCCTATAGATGACGTAGTCTCAAACCTGATAATAGCGCAGCTGCTCTTTCTGCAGATGGAAGATCCCGAGAAAGACATAGACGTTTATATAAACACTCCGGGGGGTTCCGTGACCAGTGGTCTTGCCATATATGATACGATGCAGTTTGTCAAGCCGTCGGTCAATACTTATTGTGTTGGCCAAGCCTCCAGCATGGGGGCGGTCTTACTTGCGGCAGGAACTCCCGGCAAGAGATTCGCGCTTCCGCATGCGCGAATCATGATACATCAGCCATGGGGCGGGGTTGAAGGTGCGGCCGCTGATATAAGCATACAAGCGCAGGAGATCCTTAGGATGCGGTCCAAGCTTGAAGAGATTCTGGCCCACCATACCAAGCAACCGATAGATAAAATAAAAAAAGATAGTGATCGCGACTACTTTATGTCGGCAGATGAGGCCAAGGCATATGGTGTAGTCGACGAAGTCATTAAGAATATAGCGAAGAAAAAGTAATTGTGTTAGTAGTTTATCGTTCATAGTTCATCGTTAATCATCCTTGACTATAAACGATAGACGATGAACGATAGACGAACAAAGGAGATTACCGATGAGTAAAAAATACCTGATGACACCAGGTCCTACCCCTGTTCCGGAAGATATAAGGCTTGAGATGGCAAAGCCCATGATACACCACAGAACTAAAGAGTACCAGGCTATATTCAAAGATGCCACCGAAGGCCTCAGGAAAATATTCAAGACCGCCAACGATGTCTATACCTTTACGTCAAGCGGGACAGGCGCTATGGAAGCATCCATCGTGAACGTCCTTTCGCCCGGAGATAAGATTATAGTGGTGCGCGGCGGTAAATTTGGCGAGAGATTTGCGGATATAGCGAAGGCTTACGGGGTGGAGACCATAAATATAGATGTAGAGTGGGGCAACGCGCCCAAACCTGAGGTTATAGCCGAAGCCCTTAAAAATAACCCCGGAATAAAGGGAGTATATACAACCCTGTGCGAGACATCAACGGCTACGGTATTCGATATCAAGTCTATAGGCCAGATCGTTGCCAAGACAGATGCATTGTTTGTTGTCGACACGATAAGCGGTCTCGGCGCTGACGCTTTCGAGAATGACGCCTGGGGCGTTGACATAGCGATATGCGGCTCGCAAAAAGGCCTCATGATACCGCCGGGGCTCGCTTTCTGTTCGGTCAGTCAGAAAGCCATGAAGGCTGCCGAAACATCCAAGCTCCCGAAATTCTATTTCAATTTTAAAAAATACAAGAAGGCCTGGCTTGATACCGACACTCCGTTTACATCGGCCATAACTTTAGTCATAGGGCTTAAGAAAGCGGTCGAGCTTATAAATTCTAAGGGCGTTGATAATGTAATAGCCGGTCATAAAAGGCAGGCGGAGGCATTCCGTCAAGCCGCAAAGGCCATGGGGCTTGCCATATTTTCAAAGTCACCTTCTGACGCCGTAACCGGTGTCTGTTCTCCGTCTGGGATAGATGCCGATGCGATAATAAAACTCCTTAAGACCGAATACGGGGTTACCTTTGCCGGCGGCCAGGAGAATTTGAAGGGTAAGATATTCAGGGCGGCCCATATGGGTGGCATAGATGAAGAACATACCATCGAGTCGCTTAAGGCGCTTGAGCAGGCCCTGGTGAAGCTAGGCTATAAGTTCAATGTGGGCAGCGGCGTGAGCGCAGCGCAGAAAATACTCGGTTAAAAACGTTTATTGGGCTTGTTGAGCTCATTGGGTTTATTGAGTTCGTTCCGTTAAACTCAATAAACGCAAAGAAAATAATATTTTTAGGGAGGTAATTATGCCGTTCAAAGTGCTTATAAGCGATTCGCTCTCAAAAGAGGCGGTTGACATACTTACTAAAGAAAAAGAGTTTAAGGTTGACGTCAACACAAAACTAACCCCGGACGATCTCAAAAAAGTTATTAAAGATTATGACGCTCTGGTCGTCCGTAGCGGCACCAAGGTGACTAAGGATGTTATCAACGCGGCCGACAAGCTTAAGATAGTGGGCAGAGCCGGAGTGGGATTGGACAATGTTGATGTGCCGGCTGCCTCGAAAAAAGGCGTCATAGTAGTGAATACTCCCGGTGGGAATACGATGTCCACGGCCGAGCACACATTCTCCATGATGATGGCATTGTCCAGGAATATTCCAGCAGCGGATCTTTCTATGCGCAAGGGAGAGTGGGAGAGAAAGAAATTTATGGGGGTGGAGCTTTACGGAAAGACTCTTGGTATAGTGGGCCTTGGCCGGATAGGCACAGAGGTAGCTAAAAGGGCCCTTTCTTTCGGGATGCGGGTTCTCGCATATGATCCCTATTTATCAGTAGAGAAGGCCAAAGACATAGGCGTAGAAAGCGTAGATTTGAAGACTCTATATAAAGAGTCAGACTATATTACAGTGCATACTCCGCTTACTGATGAGACCAAACACCTTATATCCGAAAAAGAATTCGAGATGATGAAGAAAAACGTCAGGATAATAAACTGCGCAAGGGGCGGTATAATAGATGAAGACGCTCTCGCAAAAGCGATCGGATCGGGCAGGATAGCCGGCGCCGCATTCGATGTTTATGAGGAAGAGCCGCCAAAGAACTCGAATCTTCTAAAACTGGAGAACGTGGTTCTCACCCCGCACCTGGGGGCATCGACGGAAGAGGCCCAAGTGAATGTCGCGATAGATGTGGCAAATACGGTGCGGGATGCGTTATTGGGCCGCGGGGTGAAAAACGCTGTGAACGTTCCATGTCTTGATCCGGAGATATGCAAGCTTATAGATCCTTACCTTAAGCTCGCGGAGAATATAGGTTCCATGCATGCCCAGTTATGCGAAGGGCATATTAAAAGGGTTAAGGTAAGATATGTGGGGGATATCCTTAAATACGACCTTACGCCTTTTACAGTATCTCTCATGAAAGGCATGCTTACCCCTATACTGCAGGAATCGGTCAATTTTGTTAACGCCCTTGTCATAGCAAAAGAGCGTGGCATAAATATAGTGGAGACGAAAACTGCTGAAGTCCAGGATTTCGCAAGCCTTATATGCGTTGAGGTCGAGACCGAAAAATCCGAGAACCTTGTCATGGGCACCCTATTTACAAAGGTCGATCCCAGGATAGTAAAGATAAACGAGTTCTACGTTGATTGTGTGCCTGAAGGGTATATGCTGGTCATATTCAACAACGATGTACCCGGTATAATAGGCCAGATAGGCACCATATTGGGCAAGGCCCATATTAACATAGCAGGCATGTCGTTTGGGCGGGAAGCCAAAGGCGGCAATGCCATAACCGTCTTGAACGTTGACTGCGAAGTTGCGCCGGATGTGCTGGATGAGATAAGGCGCTCGAAGAATATACAGGAAGTAAGGCTTGTAAGACTTTAAGAAAGGCGGGAAGGATAAAATGGCAAAAGCGAACAAGATATACTTTATAGATGTAACTAACAGAGACGGCGTACAGACATCCAAGCTTGGCCTTGCCAAGCTTCAGAAGACGATGATAAACATGTATCTTAACGACATGGGTGTGCACCAGTCAGAGTTTGGTTTCCCAACAACGAAGCATGAGACCAATTATCTAAACGCAAATATGGAGCTGGTTAAAATGGGAGTACTCCAGCCGATAATATTGAGCGGATGGATACGCGCCATAAAAGATGATGTCGAGAAGGCCGTAAAGACCACCAAGGTTGAGCATCTCAATCTGTCCATATCGACCTCCGAGCAGATGATACGTAATAAGTTTATGGGAAAATTCTCCAAGGACGAGGTTATAAAAGAGATGGTCGAAGCGGTCCATGCGGCCCGTAAGCACGGTATAAAGACGCTGGGCGTTAACGCCGAGGACGCTTCACGCACAGATCTTGAGTACCTTATAAAATTTGCCAGGGCGGCAAAGAAGGCAGGTGCCGACAGATTGCGGTATTGCGACACTCTCGGATATGATGATCCTTTTAGCATTTACGACCGTATAAAGATGATAGCCCAGGAAGTCAAGATGCCGATAGAGATACATTGTCATAACGACTTGGGGATGGTCGTCGCCTGCTCTGTGGCCGGCGCGAAGGCCGCTTTGGACGCAGGCCAGGACGCCTATATAAATACTACCGTAAACGGTATCGGAGAGCGCGCGGGTAATTGCGACCTTGTCAGCACTATACTTGCGCTAAAGTTTTCTAGCGGTATGGCCGGTAAATATCAGATCGACGAGCGGATAAAATTGTCGATGGCATGGAAGATAGCCAAATATGCATCGTATGCATTCGGCGTGCCCATACCCATAACCCAGCCGGGAGTCGGAGCTAACGCCTTCTCTCATTCGTCGGGGATACATGCTGACGGCGCCTTAAAAGACAGGCGTAATTATGAGCTGTATGATTTCGAGGAATTGGGGCGAGGAGAGCCCGAGATAATCGAAACCGGCCGCCAGATAGTTGCCGGCGAATATTCGGGTATAAAAGGTTTCAGGAATGTGTATGAAAAACTGGAAATAAAGTTCAAAGACGAAAAAGAAGCGACAAAGATACTGGATCTGGTAAGATACGCTAATGTACACACCCAACAGCCGCTTACCGAGGACGAGCTTAGTTTTATCGGGAAATATCCGGAAATAGCCCGTAAAATATTTACCATGACCCCATAGGAGGTCGTTATGCCAAGAGCCCTTAGCCTTTTGGTTATAAGTGTGTTTATATTTTTTGTAAGCACCGCCCCTTCTTACTCCCAGGAGACGGAAGGGCTTATACCCAGGCTGATGAAAAAATTTCAAAAAAAAGAAGAGGCCCCAAAAAAAGCAGCAGAGACTAAGTCTTCAGTGCCGGCAGTTCCAAAGATGCCGGCTTCGGGTCCTGGTGGTCCTGCCGGGATGCCTCCTAAGGGTCAAGGCCCAATGCCGCAAGTTCCCGGTCCGGTTACTCCTGCCGGTGAGGCCGGTAGAACGGTTACGCCCGGCGTGGATAAGATGACAAAGGAAGAGCTGCTTAAAGACATAACCGAAGAACTTATGGGTGAGGCAGAAATATTTGATTATATACCCCAATTAAAACCAGAAAAGGATGCGGCGGGGAATAAGGTTATAACTTATGAGGCCAAAGGCAGGAGGGTTAAGCTTGAGGAATTAGACAGGGATACATTGGCCAAACTTTATACCATGGTAAATCAAGTCTCTACCAAAATAAATGTCGATAGGATAAATCAACAGCTAGAGACAATACGCCAAACCCAGAATATTCAAAGGATAACCCAGCCTCCTACCGTTGTTACCGCGCCGCCGCGGCCGCCGCAAGTTCAAACCCTGCCTTCTCCGCCTCCTCAGGCGCCCCCTACTACTCCGCCTCAGGTTCCGCGTGTTCCACAACCGCCTCCGCAACCACCAAGGAGACAATAGATAGTCATGTCAAATATTGTTATTATAGGCGCCCAGTGGGGCGACGAAGGTAAGGGTAAGGTAATAGACGTATACTCGCGTAAGGTAGATATCATAGTAAGATATCAGGGCGGTAACAACGCCGGACATACCGTAGTGATAGGAGAGGACAAATTTGTATTGCACCTGATACCGTCAGGGATAA
>JAGOLR010000097.1 GCA_017993955.1 Candidatus Omnitrophota bacterium | reverse complement strand
AGGATAAACCTATAAACGGCATAAGCCATCTCCTGGAGCACCTGCTCTTCAAGGGGACCAAGACCAGAGACATGAAGGCCATAAAAGAGGCGATCGAAGGACGGGGGGGGAGTTTCAACGGTTTTACATCCGAAGAGTTTACTTGCTATCTGGTCAAGGTCCTGTCGAAAGACGCGGAACTGGGCATAGATATACTTAGCGATATGGTATTAAACCCGCGGCTCGACGGGGTTGAGATAGAGAAAGAGAAGAATGTAATCATAGAAGAAATAAACATGTATAAGGATATACCGTCTCAGCATGTGCACGAGATCCTCGCGGAGATGATGTGGCCCGATCAGCCTCTGGGCATGCCGCTTGCCGGGAGCGTCGATTCTGTCAAGTCTATAACCAGGCAAACCCTTTCGGCGTACAAGGAGAAGCACTACAATCCTAAAAATATTGTGGTGGTATGTGCCGGAAAGATTGACGGTAAAGAGTTTGTCAGGTCTTCGGGGAGATTTTTGGGAGGCGTTAAACCCGGAGAGGTGTCAAGCTTTCCCAAGGCGATCGTATCGCAGAAGGCGCCTTCTTTTAAACTGCATTTTAAGGACACCGAGCAGACTCACGTAGCCCTCGGGCTACATACCCTGCACAGATTCCATCCGGACAAGCATATAGCCAGTCTTCTGAATGTAATACTGGGGGCGAATATGTCTTCCAGGTTATTTCATATAGTAAGAGACGAGATGGCGCTTTGCTATGAGATCTCTTCAAGCATACGCAGATACGAGGATTGCGGCGCCTTTACGGTGAGCGCCGGCGTAGATCATAAAAAGTTCCGGAAAGCCATAGAGGTGATACTACGGGAACTGGGCAGAACTACCAGGGAACCTGTGGGCCGGGAAGAGCTTGGGCGCGCCAAGGAGTATTATAAAGGGCAATTGTTATTTGCGCTTGAAGATACTATGAGCCATATGTTATGGCTTGGCGAAAAGATAGCCGCGGGTGAATCCGACGTGAATATAAAAGACATACTGGCGAAGATAGAGAAGGTAACCGCCGAAGATGTGATGAGGGTCGCATCCGAAATATTTCGGACCGGGAACATAAATCTGGCGGTAATAAGCCCGCTAAAAGAAGAGCAAAATATAAAGGAGCTGCTCAATTTTTCATGAGAGGTTCAATAAAACTATTCAGGGTTTTTGGGATAGACGTCAATATACATATAACATTTCTCTTATTAATTCTTCTGGTACTTCCGGGAGGCGTTAAGAGAGTTTGTCTGGTGATGGCGATATTCTTTTTTGTGACAATGCACGAACTTTGCCATTCGCTGGTCGCGCGCAGGTTCGGCATAAAGGTCCGCCAGATAACGCTCCTGCCCATAGGCGGCATTGCGTCGATGTCCAAGATCCCCGATAAACCGATTCAGGAGCTGGCGGTTTCTATAGCAGGTCCTCTGTCTAATCTAGCCGTAGTGGCAGTATTCTATTACCCGCTTAAAACATTGCTTGGTCCGGATGTCTTATTTCACCCACTTTCTACTTCCACATGGCCTCTGACAATAGCCTATGCTTACTGGGTGAATCTTGTATTGGCCGGTTTTAACCTGCTTCCGGCATTTCCGATGGACGGTGGACGGATATTGCGCGCCGCGCTTGCCACCAAAATGGGAATGAAGAGGGCCACTACTATAGCCGTTAACTTCGGCCATATATTTGCTCTGGCCTTTGCGTATTTCGGCCTGGTACAATTCAACATAATACTTATAATAATAGCCGTATTTATATTTATGGCGGCATCCGGTGAGGAGATGCAGGTAAGTGTGACAGAAACCTTAAAAAAATTCAAAGTTCGTGATATACTACCACGTGATTTTTTAACCGTTGATAGCGACGCTACTTTGGCAAAGGTCCTGGACCTTATATTCCATTCACACCAGGAGGATTTTCCCGTGACCGAAGGCCATAAGGGTTTGGCGGGGTTTGTCACACGTAAAGACGTGCTTGCCGGCATACACAGGTTCGGGACCGGCGCTGCTATTAAAGATGTAATGAGAAAGAGCTTTCCAAAGATAAAAGAGAGCGACTCGCTCATCAAGGTCCAGGCGATAATGCAGGAGAAGAAAGTCCATGCGTTACCCGTCATGGAAGGGGATAAGGTAATAGGTATCGTGACCCTTGAAGATATAGGAAGGATATATTCGATAGCTTCTCAGGCTTAAAGATAGTTTAAGGAGGCTTTTGTGTCCAAGATATTGATAGCGCCAAGCATACTTTCAGCGGATTTTTCCAGATTGGGTGAAGAGGTGCGAGCGGTAGAGAAGGCAGGGGCCGACTGGATACATGTCGATGTCATGGACGGACACTTTGTCCCGAATATAACCATAGGTCCCGTGGTGCTAAAATGGGTCAGACCCGTTACGAGGCTGCCGTTGGATGTGCATCTAATGATAAAAAATCCTGAGCGTTATATAGAGAGCTTCGCCAAAGCGGGTGCGGATATCATAACATTCCACTCGGAGGTCGAAGAAGACCCTAAAGAGCTGGTGAAGCTGATAAGGTATTATAAAAAGAAGGTAGGTATATCCATAAAGCCCAAGACCGATATAGGGAAGATAGGGCCGGTGCTCTCTATGGTGGATATGGTGCTTGTCATGACGGTAGAACCCGGTTTCGGGGGCCAGGGTTTTATATTCGATTGTCTTCCAAAGATTGAAGAGGTGCGTAGGGTTTTCAAGAAAGACCTGCAGGTTGACGGCGGTGTCAATATAGAGACTGCGCAGGAGGTTATTAAACGCGGAGCGAATATACTTGTGGCGGGGACCGCGGTCTTCGGAACGAAGGACTACGCGGGAGCGATCAGGAAGTTAAGAGGGACTTAGCGTAAAACTAAAAGTGCGACTTAAAAATAACAAACCTTTCACTTTGAGCTTTGCGCTTTAACTTTACACTTTTCGCTTTACACTTTACACTAACAGGTCTAATAAGGAGGAACAGATGGGCGGGATTAAATTCGGCACAGACGGTTGGAGGGCGGTTATAAGCGAGGATTTTACTTTTGACAATGTAAAAAAATTGGCTCAGGCGGTAGCCGATTATATCAACAATGATACCCATAATATCGATGTGAAGAAGAGGACGACCGTAATCGGATATGATACCCGCTTTCTTTCCGAAAAATACGCCGAGATCGTAGCCTGCGTATTTGCCGCCAACGGCATAAAGACCATACTCTCTGACAGGCCTACTCCTACGCCTTCGGTAAGCTTCGCTATAAAAGACAGGGGCATGATAGGTGGTATAATGGTCACCGCAAGCCATAACCCTGCCCGTTATAACGGTATAAAGTATAAAGCTTATTACGGAGGTTCGGCAGGACCGGATATAACCAAAAAGTTTGAGGAGTATCTGGGCCAAAGCCAGATAAAATATTCCCCGCCGGCGGATCTCAAGGCCTCCGGCATGCTTACTTACGAGAATATAATCCCAAAGCACCTTGATTTTATAAAAAGATATGTTAACACCGGAAAACTGAAGAAGGCCAGGCTTAAGGTCCTGGTAGATTCCATGTATGGAACGGGTAACAATTACATCGCAGATCTTTTAAAAGGCGGTTCGGTTAAGGTGGATGTGCTCCATAACGTTTATAACCCCGGCTTCGGCGGTATAAACCCCGAACCCATAATGCCTAACCTTAAGGAGCTGGCAGATAAGACCAAGAAGGGGCGGTACGATATAGGCCTTGCCACCGACGGAGACGCCGACAGGCTGGGTGTGGCGCTGCCAAACGGTAAGCTTCTGACTGGTCATAAGGTTATGACTCTCTTGTTACTCCACCTTCTCGAAGACAGAAAGATGCGCGGGGCCGTCGTCCAGACTCTTTGCGGGACCGACCTTATAAACAAGATATGTAAAAAATACGGTCTTAAGGTTTACGAGACGCCCGTAGGTTTCAAATATATCTGTGAGCTTATGTTAAAAGAAGATATCTTGATAGGCGGGGAAGAGACGGGAGGAGTGGCCTTTAAAAACTCTATACCTGAACGCGATGGCGTTCTCTCCGGCCTTCTCATACTTGAGATGCTGGCTATGAGGAAGAAGAAGGTGATGGATATACTTAAGTCCATCGACAAGGAGTACGGGACTTACGAATACCGAAGGCTCGACGTAAAATATCCGGACGAAAAAAAGCCCAAACTCATGGAGCTTCTCAAGAACGATCCTCCCAGGGAAGTGCTTGGCAAGAAAGTGGTTGATATTAATAAGCTGGATGGCTATAAGTTCATATGCGAGGACGGTTCCTGGCTTATGCTGAGGCTGTCCGGCACAGAACCGATACTCAGGGTTTATGCCGAGGCCTCTAGCGAAAAGAAGGCGTTAGCGATTTTAGAGGAAGGACAGCGGATCGCAAACTCGTTGTAGTCGGGAATCGAAACTAAAAGCTCAAATGTCAAAACTCAAAACTACAGCTAAAAACTTAAAACCAAAATAGAGGTCCGCAGGGCACAAAAGTTTTGAGTTTTGAGCTAAATGGTATTATGGCAGATAAATCACTTATAAGAAATTTTTCAATAATCGCTCATATCGACCATGGGAAGTCTACGCTTGCGGACCGTATTCTGCAGTTTACGGGCGCAATAAGCGAGCGGGAATTCCACGACCAAGTTCTCGACGATATGGACCTTGAGCGGGAGCGCGGTATAACTATCAAGGCCAGTGCTGTCAGGATAAGTTACAAGGCCAAGGACGGACTTTTATACCAGATGAACCTGATAGACACTCCTGGCCATGTAGATTTTACCTACGAAGTATCTAAGTCGATAGCCGCGTGCGAGGGTGCTCTGCTGGTAGTGGACGCCTCACAGGGCGTAGAGGCCCAGACTGTCGCTAACCTTTATCTGGCCATGGAACACAATCTTGTCATAGTTCCGGTTATAAATAAAATAGATCTTCCCAGCGCTCAGCCGGATAGGGTAAGACATGAGATACGCGATATACTCGGCATAAAAGATGTCGATGTGGTACAAGCGAGCGCTAAACTAGGCAAAGGCACCGAAGAGATCCTGGAATCTATAGTAAAAAACATCCCTCCTCCGAGCGGCGAGCCATCCAATCCGCTGCAGGCTCTTATTTTTGATTCTAGGTTTGACGCGTACAAAGGCGTAGTGATACTGGTAAGGCTTAAGAACGGTGTGCTACGTAGGGGCGCCAGGATTATGATGATGGCTACTAAGGGCATATACGAAGTTCAGGAGGTAGGTGTATACAC
>JAGOLR010000019.1 GCA_017993955.1 Candidatus Omnitrophota bacterium | reverse complement strand
AAACAAGACCCCGTCATAAAAACGGTTATGAACTATTTCCCGGCGGCTGAGATATACGAACGCGAACTCATAGATCTTTTAGGCGCCAGGATAGACGGTATGCCGGAAGGAAAGCGCTACCCTTTGCCGGACGACTGGCCCAAGGACCAGTATCCGCTTCGGAAAGACTGGAAACAACCTCCACAAAAAGAGGGGAACTGCCAATGAAAAAGAAAGTCGTTATACCAATAGGTCCGCAACACCCGGCATTAAAAGAACCTGAATGTTTCCATGTGACATTGAGCGGCGAACGAATAATGGCGTTCAGCGCGCGTCTAGGCTATAACCACCGCGGGATAGAAAAGGCCTGTGAGGAAAGGACTTATGTCCAGGACGTTTATCTCACCGAGCGCGTCTGCGGGATCTGCTCGCACGCCCATTCATCGGCTTTCGTGCAGGCGGTCGAAGAGATCGCTGGACTGGCGATACCCAAAAGGGCCCAGTACATAAGGACTATAGTGGGCGAACTTGAACGCATACACAGCCATCTTCTGTGGTTGGGCGTAGCGGGCCATGAGATAGGATTTGACACTCTTCTAATGTATACATGGCGGGACAGAGAGATCGTCATGGATATCCTGGCCGCCCTTACCGGCAACAGGGTAAATTACGGCATAAATACCATAGGCGGAGTAAGGCGCGACATATCCACGGAACAGGTGAAAGATATCCTAAAGGCGATCGCCACGCTGGAAAAACGCACCAGATATTACATAGACGTAGCAAAAACAGAGACGACCCTCATACAGCGCCTGTCAGGCATAGGTATGCTCCCGAAAGAAGATGCGTTGAGGCTCGGCGCAGTCGGGCCTACGGCCCGGGCGTCGGGGATAGACCGGGATGTGCGACGGGACGACCCTTATGCGGCATACGGTGAACTTAAGTTCAAGGTTATCACCGATGACCACTGTGACGTGTACGGCAGGACAATAGTTCGGGTGGGCGAGCTTATGGAGTCGTACGCCATAATCAGGCAAGCGCTGAACAACCTTCCGGAAGGCCCGATCACCGTTAAGGCGCCTCGTAAAATACCTGCCGGCGAGGCGACAAGCCGCTATGAAGCCCCGAGGGGCGAAGATGTGCACTACGTAAAGTCGAACAGCACAGAGAAACCAGAACGAGTAAAGATCCGCGCCCCGACCTTGGCCAATCTCCAGAACGTGGCCAGAATGCTCGAGGATAGGCAACTCGCGGACCTGCCTATAGTCATAGCCGCAATAGATCCCTGTTTCTCCTGCACAGACAGGATGATATCGGTGAAAGAAGGCCGCTCAAAATCCTCCCGCATCGTCAAATGGGAAGACCTGCGCGCATACAGCATAGCCTGGTACCGGGAGCGGGGATGCGATCTATCGAAGATCAGATTGGGGAAAAATGGCCGAGATATTTAACATACTGATATTCCCGGGCTTTCTATTTTTGATGACATTCGGTTTTATCGTCGAATACGTCGACCGTAAGATATATGCCAGACTACAGAACCGCATCGGACCTCCGTGGTTCCAGCCATTCGCCGATTTTATTAAATTAGTTTCGAAGGAATCCATAATACCGGAAGAGGCAAACCCACGGATATTTAAACTGATGCCGATATTGTCGCTAACCTCTGCCGTTACCGCCATATTATACATACCTCTATGGAGCACAAAAGCGCTCTACTGGTTCCACGGCGATATTATAGTCACTTTATATTTATTGACCGTGCCTGCCATCGCGTTCTTTCTGGGAGGATGGTATTCGACATCGCTATATTCAAAAATAGGCGCCGTGCGCTCCATGACACAGCTCTTCGCTTATGAAGTACCTCTATTCATAAGCATATTATCTCCGGCCGTCCTCGCCAACACCTGGAGCCTTACCGAAATGACGACCTTCTATAACGCTCATCCGTGGTACTGGCCTTTTAACATAGTAGGTTTTTTCATAGCTATGATAGCGATGCTGGGGAAACTGGAAAAAGTCCCTTTCGACATACCGGAAGCGGAGACCGAAATAGTAGCTGGGACTTTTACTGAATATTCCGGTAAATTTTACGCATTGTTTAAGCTGACGCTCAACATCGAGACAATAGTGGGTTCCAGCCTTTTGGCGGCCGTATTTTTGCCTTTCGGGCTGAATATAACAGGGATAGCGGGATTCGCGGTATTCATCGCCAAAATACTTTTCATAATATCTATGCTGGCATTGTCCCGTACGATATTCGCGCGTTTCAGGATAGACCAGATGATAGATTTCTGCTGGAAATACGTATCGCCGGTCGCGTTCCTGCAGATACTTGCGAGCCTGGCGCTGAAAGGATTTCTGCCAAGATGATAAGACCCGGTGTTATGCTGCGGCAAGTCCTGCAGTCCATATTCAAAAAACCCGCCACGTTACTTTACCCATCCAAAAAGGCCCCGATGCCGGAGAGGTTCAGGGGAAAGATAATTTTCTATCCTGAAAAGTGCATAGGATGCAAACTTTGCATGAGGGACTGTCCGGCAAATGCTATTGTAATAACAAAGGTGGGGGAAAAGCAATTCGACTGCACGATCGACCTCGGCAAATGCATCTACTGCGCGCAGTGCGTCGATTCGTGCATGAAGAAGGCCCTCGAAGCCACCAAGGACTTTGAGCTGGCGGCTTTTGACCGGGCAAAATTAAAGGTCACTTACCATGGAGAACCGCCTCCTCCACCTCCTAAAGAGTAGCCTTTCCGGAGCCCGCAGGATAGCCGTCCTGGGCATAGGATCCGAATTCCGCGGCGACGACGCCGCGGGAATGCTGGTATCAAACCTCATCGCCAAAAAGAAGTTCCAGTCTAAGAAAACCAAGATACAAGTCTTTCTCGGCGCGACCGCTCCTGAGAATATAACCGGTGAGATAAAACGTTTTAAACCTACGCATGTCGTCATAATAGACAGCATGGAGGTGGGGCAAAAACCCGGTACTATACTTGTAATCGACCCGAAGGATATCGGCGGCGCGACATTCTCAACTCATACCATGCCTGCGAAAATACTGGCCATGTACCTGGCAAGATCGACGAGATGCAAAATAATTATCATAGGGATACAATCTAAGTCTGTTGGTTTCGGAGACCCGTTATCCAGCAAAGTATCCGAATCAGCCGATATTGTTTCGAGATCTTTTTTAGACGCGGTAAGATCTATAGGAAGAAAGAGAGCTGATGCCTGATAAAAAAGATATATACAGATGGGTGAGGATAGGCGGCCTCATCACCCTGGTGCCCATATCGCTTTGCGTGGGTCCTCTTGCGGGATATTTCGCGGGGGAATGGCTGGTCGAGAAATTTCTATTCCCGCAATGGTCGCTTATGGCCTGTGTCCTGGCCGGGCTATTGGGCGGCATATTGGAGACCGTCAATATCATACGATCCGCCATAAGATATTTGGGCCTGAAATGAAAGGCATTGACGCAAAAACATTAGGATTACTTCTTTTTTTTGTTATAATAATATCTATCGCGATGGGATTGCGCGAAGGCCCGATTTGGGCAGTAGGTTTTCTTGTCTCATCAGCCTGGTCAATAGTAAATCTTTCTTTGACATTCGGGTTACTTGATATGGCCATGTTAAAAAGACCTAAAGAAAAGGTCTGGTTATATCTATTCATAAAGTTCCCGGTTTTGTATCTTTTAGGGTTCGCCATGCTTGCGGCCCGGCTATTCCCATTAGCAAGTATCGTCTGGGGCTTAATTGTAACAATCATTATCATAGGCGCGGTAAAATTATGGCCGAAACTAACGTAACAAGAGAACTGCCAAACCTGGTAAATATACTGGCTCATAAATACCATGGGACACGCCTGGCCCACTATCTTTTGGATTACGAGCAGGTCATATTCTCGATAATAGTGATATCGGTAATATCGTTTGCGGCATTCGCGGCCGCCAGACGCCTCTCGACGGAAGCGCCCGGCAGACTCCAGTGCGCGGCAGAAGCCATAGCAGGCGGATTCGACGATTTTGTTTGCGGCATAATAGGCCCCAAAGGCCGCACCTTCACCCCTTTCATAGGCACGCTTTTTATATACATACTCTGCATGAACATTTCGGGGCTCATACCGCTCATGAAGTCCTCTACGGCTAGTTGGTCTACAACCCTTGCCCTGGCGATCTGCGTATTTTTCTATCTGCAATACACTGCCTTAAAGGAGCTTGGGCCGGGCGGTTACATATACCATCTTATGGAAAGACCAAAAGGGGTATTGGCCTTTTCAGTCGTCATACCCGTAATATTGTTATTCCTGCATATAATATCTGAGCTTATACGCCCGATAAGCCTGTCTTTAAGGCTTAGATCCAATATCTGGGGCGACGATATGATCATGTCGGTATTTTATGGGTTCGGCCTGCCGGCCTTGCCGCTCGTTCTATTCAGCGCCCTGATAGCCGTCATAGCCGCAGCAGTGCAGGCGGTGGTATTCACATTATTGACAACCGTATATTTTACGCTCGTGTTATCACACGAGGATTAAGACGGATAACAAGGAGGAGACAAAAATGGACTATAAAGTAGCGTTGGCATTTGCTCTGCCGCTAGGTCTGGGTATAGTGGCGGTAGGTTCGGCGATAAGCCTGGGTAAGGCTGTTTCGTCGGCGATGGACGCCACAGGCAGACAGCCCGAGGCTTCCATGAAGATACTTATAAACATGGCTACCGGCTGCGCTTTTATCGAGGCCATAACGATATATGCCCTGGTCTTTGTATTCGTAGTCGCGGGGAAAATATAAAAATCCATGGAATTACTGAAGTTACTGAGCGCAAATGAGATACTTGCCCAGATAGTATGCTTTCTTATACTGCTGGCCATAATGCGCAAAGTATTCTGGTCCAAGATATTGCGTGCACTCGATACCAGAAAAGAGCGCATCGCGCAAGATTTAAGGGATATCGAAGCTTTAAGGTCGAGCACCGAAAATCTAAAGTCAAATTATGAAATGCATTTATCCCGCATAGAGGAAGAATCCCGGGATAGGATGAGGCAGGCGATAGAGGAAGCCAGGATAGCGGCGGACGGGATAAGAAAGAAGGCTGAGATAGACGCTGCCTCTATACTGGAAAAATCCAAAGATAACATAAAGGCCGAGATGTCGGAAGCAAGAGAGAGCTTAAAGAATGAGATCGTGGATCTGACCATAGCCGTAACCGAGAAGATAATACAGGAAAAATACACGGAAGCCGACGACAAACGCCTCATAGCGGATTATCTCGACGGACTGGAAAAGAGATGAACACTGCGATGCAGGATGAGGTATTGGCAGAACGCTACGCATGCGCTTTCCTGGAGTATGCCAAGACTACTATCGGTTTTGAGACCGGGCTCAAGGAACTCCAGGAATTAAAACGCATGGTGCGCGATAACGAAGATTTCAGGTCGTTTCTTGAAGCCCCAGACATATTACTCGGTGAAAAATCGGAATTGATCGACACTACTCTGGGCAAATATTACTCCGGAGAGGTATGTGATTTTTTAAAGCTTCTTATAAGGAACAAGCGCATAAATCGATTCATAGACATAGCCGAATATGCGCGGCTCGAATTCACCCACGGCATCGAACATGATGCCGTATTAAAAACGAGTTACGCCGTAGAGACCGGTTCCTTACAAAAAATAAAAGACTCTCTGGAAAAACATACGGGTAAAAAACTGCACCTATATATAGAAATGGACGCCGATCTTTTAGGCGGGGTATCCACTACTATAGGAAATATCGTGATAGACGGCTCGGTAAAAAGGCGCCTGGAAGATCTGAAACTAAAACTTAAAACTTTAAAGGTAGCATGACATGGCGTTAAGACCCGAAGAGACGATAGCGATAATAAAAAAGGAGCTGGAGAAATACAAAACGAGGCTCCGGGTGGAATCCGTAGGTACTGTACTCCAGATCGGAGACGGTATAGTGATAGTTTATGGCCTGGACGACTGTATGATCGGCGAGATAGTGGAATTCCCGGGGGATAATTACGGGTTGGTTTTAAATCTCGAGGAAGATAGCGTCGGCGTGGTGCTTTTCGGCCCGGAGAAAGAGATCCGTGAAGGCGATATGGTCAAACGGACCGGAAGGATATGCCAGGTCCCGGTCGGAGATGCCCTTCTCGGGAGAGTCGTAAACGCAAGAGGATTACCCATAGACGATAAAGGGCCTATAGCAACAAATAAATACCGGCCCATAGAGGCCCATGCCCCGAATGTCATCCAACGTCAACCCGTAAATACCCCGCTTCAGACAGGCATAAAGGCCATCGACAGCATGATACCCATAGGACGCGGTCAACGCGAGCTTATCATCGCCGACCGGCAGACCGGGAAGACCGCTATCGCAATAGACACGATAATAAATCAGAAGGGTAAAGATGTAATATGTATATACGTAGCCATAGGACAAAAGATGTCTTCGATAGCTACCGTAGCCGATACCCTTAAAAAGTCTAACGCCATGGATTACACCATCATCGTAAGCGCGTCATCCCGCGCTTCAGCGTCACTGCAGTACATTGCGCCATATGCCGGTTGCGCCATAGCAGAAGATTTTATGTATGCGGGGAAAGACGTTCTTATCATATATGACGACCTTTCCAAACATGCCCAGGCATACCGGCAACTCTCGCTCCTGTTACGCCGCCCCCCGGGGAGAGAGGCTTATCCCGGAGATATTTTCTATCTTCACTCGCGGCTTCTTGAGCGGGCCGCTAAGCTTTCCGACGATATGGGAGGCGGGTCCATAACGGCCCTGCCTATCATAGAGACCCAGGCCGGAGATATATCAAGCTACATACCCACAAACGTTATCTCTATCACCGACGGTCAAATATACCTTGAAACAGATTTATTTTATAGCGGCGTGCGGCCTGCCGTAAATGTAGGTCTTTCCGTCTCTCGAGTAGGCGGCAACGCCCAGACCAAAGCGATGAAACAGGTGGCCGGGCGTCTGCGGCTGGACCTGGCCCAATACAGAGAACTCATAACCTTCACGCAGTTCGGGTCCGAGCTGGACAAGACTACACAAGCGCAGTTGACGCGCGGGGAGAGAATGGTTGAGCTTTTAAAACAGGGCCAATACGAACCCCTGACCATGTCGAAACAGGTGATGATAATATACGCGGGCACAAACGGCTTCCTGGACGAACTACCGGTCGGTTCTGTGCGCAAATTCGAACTTGGGTTTTACAAGTATATGGATAATCGGCATCCTGAAATCGTCCGTGAGATAGAGGATAAAAAGATACTGTCGGACGAGCTTAAGAGACGCCTGGATGAAGCGCTAAACCATTTCAAGGAAGAGTTCAAGAAACTGACCGGGTAAACCAAAAAAATGCAGACTCTACGGCAGATAAAGGGCAGGATACGGTCTATCGCCAATACCAGAAAGATAACGAGCGCCATGCAGATGGTATCCGCGGCGAAGCTTAGCAGGTCCAGGGCGGCGTTCCATTCTTACCGCGTATATATGGATAGGCTGGAATCTCTTTTAAAAAATTTTTCAGCCGGCATGAAAGCCGCATCTCATCCGTTTCTGGATGAAAGAGAAGACAAAAGCTCCGCGACATTATGCGTGATAGCTTCGGATTCCGGGCTGTGCGGTACTTATAATAACAATATCCTTTCAACCGCGAAAAAATTTTTGGATTCCAACAAAGACCGGAAGATCGATGTGATAGCCGTAGGGCATGAAGTTTCAAAATTCATGAAAAAAAGAAATATACGCGTAACCGATGAATATCCCAATCTGTACGGTAAATACAATCCGAAAGCATGCGACGAGTTAACCCGCCTATTTATAGATAAGTTCACGTCCGGCGGATCAGCGGAAATCTATATAAGCTATACCAAATTCAGCTCATCGCTCAGACACGTCCCCGTAGTGGAAAAGTTCCTGCCTATACCAAAACCGGAGGGTGGGGATGGTATTTTGTATCTGGTAGAACCGGACAGACAGACTCTCTTAAACGATCTGATATCTAAGTACCTGATTCATAAAATCAGAGCAGTTATGCTGGAGGCCTTTACCTCTGAACATTCGGCCCGCATGTTCGCCATGAAGAACGCTACAGACAATGCGGATGATCTCATAAATCGTTTAACACTTCAACGGAATAAGGCAAGGCAGGCCGCTATAACTCAGGAGATAACCGAGATAGCCATGTCTGCGGAAGCATTAAAAGGATAAAAATGGCGGAAGGAAAGATAATACAGGTCATAGGCCCCATGGTGGATATAAGGTTCCCGGACGGAGAAGTCCCGGAGATACTTAACGCCGTAAAGATCGAATATCCGGATAAAAGCATAGACCTCACTCTTGAGGTAGAACAGTTGACCGGTAACAACACCGCAAGATGCATCGCGCTTGGGTCGACCGAAGGGCTCGTCCGCGGCATGACGGCGAATGATACAGGCAAGGCCATATCCGTGCCTGTGGGCCAGCAGACGCTCGGTAGGATATTTAACCTCTTGGGCGAGCCGATCGACGCTAAGGGGCCTGTCCGGGACCCGTCAAACCGCGCGATAATACACAAGCAGCCGCCTACATTTTCAGAACAGGTGCCAGTCTCTTCTATGCTGGAAACCGGAATAAAAGTAATAGATCTCATCGCCCCTTATCCCAAGGGCGGAAAGATCGGGTTATTCGGCGGAGCAGGCGTTGGGAAGACCGTAATAGTTATGGAGCTGATACGCTCCATCGCCGCGGAGCACGGCGGCGTTTCGATATTCGGCGGCGTGGGCGAAAGGACCAGGGAAGGCAACGAACTTCTTCTGGAATTGAAAAATTCCGGCGTCATAAAAAAGACTGCCCTTGTTTTCGGCGAGATGAGCGAACCGCCCGGTTCCAGATTCCGGGTCGGGTTGTCGGCGCTAACGATGGCGGAGTATTTCAGGGATCAGGAGGGGATGGACGTACTATTATTCATCGATAATATATTCAGATTCGTCCAGGCCGGCGCCGAGGTCTCCACGCTTTTAGGGAGAATGCCTTCGGCGGTGGGCTACCAGCCTTCTCTGGCAACCGAGATGGCTCAACTCCAGGAAAGAATAGTATCCACAAAGCGCGGGTCTATAACATCGGTCCAGGCCATATATGTGCCTGCTGACGATATCACAGACCCGGCTCCAGCCACTACATTCTCCCACCTGGACGCCAAGATGGTCCTTTCGAGAAGGATAATGGAACTCGGCATATATCCGGCCGTAGACCCCCTTGACTCCACCTCGCGCATAATGGACCCGCGCGTAATAGGCGAAGAGCATTATAATACTACCCTCCATGTCCAGAAGGTCCTACAAAGGTATAAAGACCTCCAGGATATAATATCGATACTCGGCATAGACGAACTATCCGACGAGGACAAGGTCATCGTTTCACGGGCAAGAAAGATACAGAAATATCTTTCCCAGCCTTTCTTCGTGGCCGAGACATACACAGGAATAAAGGGGAAATACGTCAAGGTCGAGGATACCATAAAAGGTTTCCGGATGATACTCGAAGGCGCCTTAGACGACGTGCCTGAGCAGGCGTTTTTTATGGTCGGCCAGATAGAAGAGGTCCTGGAAAAGGCCGAAAAACTTAAAAAAGGTTTTTAAAACGATGGCGCCGGCATTCAACGTAAGCATTGTCACCCCAGAAAGCATAGCATACCAGGGCCGGGCCGTATCACTGATAGCGCCCGCGGAATTCGGATATATGGGGGTATTGGCTAACCACGCACCGCTAGTAGCCAAGCTGGTCCGGGGCACCATTACTTTGATGGAGCCTTCCGGCGATAAGAAGAAGTTCGGGTGTACCGGTGACGGATTTCTTGAGGTTGTAAAAAATAACGCGACGCTGCTGCTGGATACTATATCTTTATAAAAATAGGGGTGAAGATGCGCTACACTAAAGGTAACATCGGAAGGGTATTTCTTTTAAAATTCGAAGACGGCGACATTCTTCTGGACGGCATAGAGAAGCTTGCCAGGCAGGAAAATATAAGATCCGCAACGATGGTATTCATAGGCGCTCTTAAAAAAGGCGACCTTGTGACCGGTCCAAAGAAACCCGCCATACCACCTGAACCCAACTGGGTATCTTTTAAAGACGCGTGGGAGGTCATGGGTATAGGCACTATATTTTCCAACAAAAAAGGCCCGCAGATCCATATACACACCTCTATGGGTAAAAAATCGAAGACCCTCACGGGATGCGTCCGCAAAAGATCCGAGGTATTCCTTGTTGTTGAGGCCATCGTCTTTGAATTAAAAGACGTCAAGGCCTCGAAAGATATAGATCCAAAGACCGGCCTAAATCTTTTAAGAATAGCCTAAAAAGCTTCTTACTATTATGCGCTACCGATTGATCATACTCGATATCGACGGCACGATAACCAGACACATAAGTTCCTGGCGTTATATACACGAAAAGCTGGGGCTTTGGACCAACCGCGCCTTCCGCTATCAGGAACAGTTCTTCGCCGGAAAGATAAGCTACCGGAGATTCTGCGAACTCGACGCGGCACACTGGAAAGGGATGCCCGAGTCGCGCATAAGGCATATCTTTTCTTCAGTGGTCTATTCCAAGAACGCAAAACGCTGCATCAAAGACCTGAAGAGGCGGGGGTTTAGACTGGCGGCGATATCTACGGGGCTTCAATACATACCTGAGCGCCTCAAGATCGAGTTCGACTTTGATTACATCCTATCAAACAGGCTCTTATCCCGGAACGGCCGACTTACCGGCGGGGTAAAGATAAATATAGCCCACGGCGCCAAACATAAGGTCCTTAAAGATATATTTAAACGCTTCGGCGTAAAACCTCATGAGGTCATAAGCGTGGGTGATTCTGACGGCGATATACCGCTTGCCAGGGATTCCGGATATTCCATAGCATTCAATTCTACGTCGAAAGAACTCTCTAGGATAGTCGATTATAAATGCAAGACGAAAGACTTCAGAGAGGTCTACAGGAAAATCGTCGAAATTAATTAAAAAATGACGCTACAGCGCAAAAAGGTGAAATGACAAAATTCTTACCCATCTCCCGGGATGATATGAATAAGCTCGGCAGGGACGAACTCGACATTATAATCGTAACAGGCGACGCGTATGTAGACCATCCGTCTTACGGGTCATCGCTTATAGGACGCGTGCTTGAAGACGCCGGTTTTTCGGTCGGGATCATAGCTCAGCCGAATATAAACGACATCGAAGCGTTTAAGGCGCTGGGCCGGCCCCGGCTCTTCTTCGGCGTCACTGCCGGGAACCTCGATTCGATGATAGCCAACTACACCGCAAACATCAAGCCCAGGACTAGCGACGACTATGCGCCCGGCGGCAAAGGCCGTCTAAGGCCGGACAGAGCGACGATAATTTATACAAATAAGATAAAAGAGGCCTTCCCCGGAGTAGGCGTAGTGCTGGGAGGAATAGAGGCGAGCTTGCGGAGGCTCGCGCACTACGATTATTGGACAGATGCCGTGCGAAGATCGGTCCTGTCAGACTCCAAGGCGGACATATTGATATACGGAATGGGAGAGAGGCAGACAGTGGAAGTCGCCCGGCGCGTTAAGGCCGGCACCGCCATAAAAGATATAAGCGACGTGCCCGGCACCACGATCATCCGGAATTCTCTCGAAGGCATAGAAGACTATATCGAGATACCTTCATTTGAAGATATATCGTCTGATAAAGAAGTTTTTAACAAGGCCTTTGCCGCGGCATACCCGGAATTCGATCCGGTAAGGGGTAAGACCATTGTCCAGAAGCACGGCAGCAGGTTCGTAGTACAGCTAGCCCCGGCAAAACCATTAACTACGGAAGAGATGGACCGCATATACGGGTTGCCATTCGCGCGGGCATGGCACCCCATATATAATAAAGACGGAGGAGTCCCCGGGTTTGAGACCGTAAGATTTTCCATAACAAGCCACAGGGGTTGCGCCGGCGAATGCACTTTTTGTTCCTTATACGCCCATCAGGGACGCCACATCCAAAGCCGCAGCCCGGAATCCATATTGGACGAGGTGAAGACGCTAGCAGCGCGCCATGATTTTAAAGGCACCGTCACCGATATAGGAGGGCCTACGGCGAATCTTTACGCCTCATCATGCGGCAATTGGCCCAGGACGGGCGCATGCCGGGCAAGAAAATGCCTGGTCCCGAAAAAGTGCGACAACCTGAAGCTCGGATACGACGTTACCGTCGATCTATGGAGAAAGGCCCTAAAGATACCGGGAGTAAAGCACATATTTATAGGCAGCGGCCTGCGATACGATATACTGATAGAAAAATATTCCGACAAGTACATGCAAGAGCTTTGCAGCCATCATATAAGCGGAAGACTTAAAGTGGCTCCGGAACATACCGTCGACAAGGTTCTTTTAATGATGAATAAACCGCGTTTCGAAATTTACGAGAATTTTTCTGAAAGATTCAGACGAATAAACGAGAAGCTCCGTAAAAAACAATTTCTTGTCAATTACTTCATATCGGCCCATCCCGGATCTACGCTAAAGGATGCCCTGGACATGGCGGTGGCGCTTGCCAAAAAACGCATACATCCGGAGCAGATACAGGATTTTATACCGCTGCCCATGACATCGTCGGGGGCCGTATACCATACCGGGAAAGATCCTTTTACCGGACACCATATATACGTGGCCAGAGGCCGTGACAGGACGCTCCAGAGGGCCCTAATTCAATACAAAGACCCCGCCAACAAGCGTTACGTTATAGAAGCCCTGCGTAGACTGGACAAGATGAATATCATGAGGATCCTTTATGGCCCCAAGGCCGGTAATATCAGATAGGAAAGGGAAGATATATAACCATCCGGGATTACTGGCAGCTGGAATGAAGGCTGGTTCTTTCGAGACGCTTAAAGAGACCGAACTTATAAGATTGCCTGCGTCGAGCCGCTTGTTCATGCTGCCTTCGCGCCATGCCGTCGGGATATCCGAGTCCGGCGAGCAAGTCATTATAGAAGATGGATTTGCGATGGCGGCATTCCTGCCTCCAGGCTACACGACAACCTACAGCCCCGCGTATCTTAAAACGGGTAATACAAAACCTTTGCCTCTCTACTCATACGCCGCCTGCGCCATGCATAAAGGCGAGATCCATGCGGCCGCGATAAGGGTAGACAGAGAAAGGCGCCATGACTCTACGCGCATAGATATAGGAGAGGTGAAAAAAGGGATAAAAAGTTTCAAAAAACTATTTCCGAAAAATAGGCTCATACCCCACCTGGAAAGATGCGCCATGAACTACGGATGTTGCGGCGCGCAAAATTTCTTTTTAGGCGTATACGAAGGGCCGCTGCCGACATCGCCGCGCTGCAATTCAAACTGCGCAGGCTGCATATCTTACCAGTCCCGGAAGATATTTCCGGAGACTCAGCCCAGGATAAATTTCATACCTTCGCCGGAAGAAATCGCCGAAGTAGCGGTATTCCATATAAATAACGCTCTCGATCCTGTAGTCAGTTTCGGGCAGGGTTGCGAAGGAGAACCTCTTATGGCCGGGTACGCCATAGAAAAGGCGATAAAGCTAATAAGAAAAATTACCCGGAATGGCGTCATCAACATGAACACAAACGCAAGTAAGCCCGACCTTATAGGACGCCTTGCTGACAGTGGACTGGACAGTATGCGCGTCAGTATAAACAGTGCCCGCGAGAAATATTATGCCCGCTACTACAGGCCCCGCGGATACTCTTTCTCCGACGTAATGCTCTCGATAAAAAATATGAAGAGAAAAGGCGGCTTCGTCTCTTTGAATTACCTGACCATGCCGGGCTTTACCGATTTGCGCGAGGAATACAAGGCTCTCAAGAGCTTACTCTCAAAATGCCATATTGATATGATACAGTGGCGAAATCTAAATTACGATCCATTGCTATATTTCGAAGAGCTTGGCTTGGGCCGGGGCGGTGATTTTGTGGGCATACGCCAAGAGATAGCTATGCTAAGAAAAGAATTTCCTAGAATGCTTATGGGTTATTTCAATCCGGGAAGGAGAAAGATATGCAGATAAAAGTCGAAAGACCGAGCGAAAAGTCCCTCAAAGAGCGCGGAGTTTTTGGCTGGCCCATATGGACAAAAGAGGCGTCCAGATTCGACTGGTCATACGATTCCACGGAAGAATGCTATTTCCTGGAAGGCGATGTCACGGTAGAGACCAGGGATGGCCAAAAAGTAAATTTCGGGAAAGGTGATTTCGTAACATTCCCGGCAGGCCTGTCATGCACCTGGATCGTCAAAAAACCCGTCAAAAAACATTACAACTTCCGCTGACAAATTTTTGCAAGCAAATACCTTACCTTGAGGTGTGGGTATTTCGCGGGGACGTGAATTTTCCATAGGAAAATTCCCTCCGTAAAACCAAATTTTGTCTTATCAAAATTTAGTTTTAAGGCCCCGCTCCATACCCACCCCTCAAGGGATCACTTTAAAGATCTGCAAAAATCTGCCCACTACATCCCCTGGGAAATTTTTCGCTGCCGGTATATCGACATGCTTTTGGGGGAACCCTGGAGCGACTGTTACAAAATTTTGATACATTATGGCGATATGGACCGGCCAATGAAACTAGCCTGCTCAAACTTTTTTAGCTTGTTTAGGTTCATTGGCCGATCAAAATTTTGTCACAGTGAATTTCCATGCCTAATGGAAATTCACGACAAGCGGAAGGGTTCCCCCAAAAGTATTCAATGTTTATGGAGGCGAAAAATTTCTTATCCTTCTCTCAACTGTTTTTCGGCGTCGATGACGCCGCGGTTTATGAGGCGGATGGTGTTGGAGATTCGGTTCTCGAGGGTGGGGGATATGGGGGCATCCTTGATCTCGCGGAGTATCTGGATGGCCATGCGGAAGTAACGGATGAGCTCGCCCTCGTCGGTATCGGTGAATTGCAACACCTTAGCGAAGTCCATACCGTTCATCCAACATTCAAGGGGTTTGGCGAGATTAAAATAAGGCATCTTGCTCACAGGGTAGATGCGGCTACGGTATTCGCGCCTGCGTATATCAAAATACGCGGCGTCGCACATACTCTTCATCTCTTGAGTGTGTTTTGATATGCCGGTCATGCGCTGGTTCTTGCGAGGCTCGAAAACCGCAGAGACCGCTATGAGCGCAAGCTCAGACTCATCCAAGCTCTCGAAAGAGCCTTGAGAATACAGAGTTGATAAAAGTAGTTCGTAACCATACACCGCCTTGGCGAATAATCCTTTATCGGTAAGCTTGCCGCCATCGATGCACCCCAGTTCCTTCAATAAACTCAATTTCGCTTCCATAAGACGGAGCGCTTCTTTCTGCTGGTGTTTCTTCGTCTGGAAGTAGTGGAAAGAGTCCGGGTATATATTAAAGAGCTTCTCCTTATATTTTTCATACAGGTTAAGTATGGTAGCATAGGAGGCATTGAACTGGCTTCTGACATCTTCGGGCTTGCCGTATATTATCTTCTTCACCTCGTCTATAAATATGCGGCTTAAGTTTATGCGACTGTAGACAAAGCCTTCTTTATCGATACCTCTGCGGCCGGCGCGGCCGGCCATCTGATAAAAATCCCTGGTCTTCAAACAACGTATGTTACTGCCGTAAAATTTACGCAGCTCATCGAATACCACCGAACGGCTGGGCATGTTTATTCCCAGCGCGAAGGTCTCTGTGGTAAAGATTATCTTTATTAGGCGGCTCGTGAAGAGGCGCTCTATAACCTCTTTTAAAGTGGGAAGCATCCCAGCGTGGTGATAGGCTATACCCCGTTCTATAAGAGGCAGCATAGATACCGCGCTCTTTTCGGTCCTTAGATCGAATCTGTCACAAAGATCGTGGTATAGCCCCCGGACCTCGTCTTTTTCGGATGGGCTTAGGAAATCATGGTCATAAAGCTCGTCGGCTAAAAACTCAGCGCGTTTCCTGCCAAAGACGAAATAGATACACGGCAGGCCGTCGCGTTCTCTCATGTACCTTATCAAGGTCGCGGTCTTATTCGGTTTTATATCCCGCGTCCTCTTTATATCGCGTAAGTCATCGAATACCTTGTTCTGATAGTTATAGAAGAAGTGGAGGGGTACCGGCCTATGCTTCTCTATTACAACCTTCACAGTCTTTTTGTGTATAGATTCTATCCAGCGGGCAAAATCGCCGATATTGGGTATGGTCGCGGATAAGGCTAAAAGCTTCATATGGGTCGGGAGGAATATAAGGGCCTCTTCCCATACCGTACCTCTTTCGGGGTTATCTATATAATGGACCTCGTCGAAGATAACCCAGGAATATTTTTTCAGCCCTTCGGGATTTTCAAGTATCTTATTCCGGAATATCTCGGTAGTCATAATAAGGACCGGCGCCTCTGCATTCAGAGAGACGTCGCCAGTGAGTATGCCTATCTTATCAGAATACTGGGTTTGGAAGTCCCGGAACTTCTGGTTGGAAAGCGCTTTTACCGGAGCGGTATATATAACGCCTTCTCCGGTCTTAAGGCAGGTTTCTATGACATGCTCCGCTATGGCGGTCTTGCCGGCGCCTGTAGGCGCGGATACTATTACCGAATGTCCGGAATTTATATGGTCGATCGATTCCTGCTGGAACCTGTCATATATCATGTGCACTATTATAACAAGTAAGCGCAAAGTGTAAAGTGTAAAGCGTAAAGTTAAAACGAGAGATGCCCGCTCTCAACGGATTGCTTTTAACCGATATCTGGTGTATAATTCATGAAGGTGATAAAATCATGACGATTATATTAATATATCGATACTACCAATCCATGCTTTAAAAAGCATGGATTTATATTAAGGCCTCGCGATGATAAAAGACCCAAGCCTCATAGAGACGCCCGCCACAAATGATAGGCCCCCCAAAGATATCCTCTCCCTGGTATTTTCCGTAATAGTAGTCCTCCTAATAATCTCATTTGCTTTATACGAATACCGATCCCATAAAGAGCGTTTCCTCAAAGATATAGAAAACGACCTGAACTCTATAGCCAATCTGAAATCCCAAGAGATAAGCCGGTATATCCGGGAGCGGCTCGAGGATGGCAATATACTCTTTAGAAGGGACACATTTTACAATAGCATAAAAAAGATTGAAGAAGACCCTGCCGACAAAGCCAATCAAGAATATCTAAAAAAATGGCTCAATAGATACGGCTCTCATTACCAGTACGAAAACGCTTTCATCTTAGACAAAGAAGGCGCTATCATACTAAGCGCCCCCCGGGACCAAAAACATGTCCCTGCCGGAATATCAAGCGAACTGCCCAAAATACTTCAAAGAAATACTATAGAACTGGTTAATTTTTATCGAGACGACAAAAACGGCCTGATACATCTTGGGATCACAGCGCCGGTATTAAGCGAGAATCCCGCTGACACAGCTCTTGGAGCGATGGTCCTCCTTATAAATCCGGAGGCCTATCTTTACCCTTTTATCAAAAAATGGCCCGTGCTCAGCCAGACCGCCGAGACCTTGCTAGTCCAACGAGACGGAAACTATGTTTTATTTCTTAACGACCTTAGGTTTTCTGAGAATAGCGCCCTCAACCTACGCCTTGAAATAGATAAAAACAAGAGAGTGCCTGCCGTAATGGCGGTGGAAGGCCGGAGAGGCTTTGTTGAAGGACTAGACTACCGCGGCACACCGGTTATCGCTTACATAATGCCGGTCGAAAATACTCCGTGGTTATTAGTGGCGAAGATGGATAAGAAGGAGGCCTTTGCACCGATTACCCGCGATATGTGGTCTGTGGTATTCATTACCGCCTCGGTAATATTGGCCATCATAGCCATCCGCTGGTTTTTATCTAGAAGAAGGGCCGTCTTATTTTATAAGGAACAATATGCGCTCTCTGAAGAGCTGAGACGCTTACAGTATGAGCTCGTCCAGGCAAAAGAGACCCAATACAGGTCTCTCATAGAGAACCTGCCTCAGAAAGTTTTTCTTAAAGACAGGAATTCGGTATATATATCATGCAACCAGAACTACGCAAACGACCTGGGGATAGACGCCAAAGATATAAAGGGTAAGACCGATCATGACTTTTTCGAACCCAAACTCGCTGAAAAATATATTGCAGACGATAAAAGAATTATGGATACAGGCAAGATCGGTAATTTTGAAGAGGATTATTTATCGCTAACGGGCGCTAAAGAGAAGAGCCGTAGATTGGTAATTAATACCGTTAAGATACCGGTCAAAGATAAGACCGGTAAGATAACGGGGATATTCGGACTATTCTGGGATATAACCGACCGTAAAAAAGCCGAAGAAGACATAAAGGCACTAAACAAACAGATAGAGTATATCTTGGGAGCGACTAAAACGGGTCTCGACATAATCGATTCGAAATACAATCTGATCTACATCGACCCGGAATGGAAGAAGGTCTATGGCGATCCTGCCGGTAAAAAGTGTTATGAATATTTCATGGGAAGAAAAAGCGTTTGCGAAGGGTGCGGGTTGGCAAAGGCCCTCAAAACTAAAAAAATAGTCGTGAGCGAGGAGATCTTGACCAGGGAAGGCAACAGACCCATACAGGTAACTTCTATACCATTCCAGGATGAAAAAGGCAACTGGCTGGTAGCCGAAGTCAATACGGATATAAGCGAACGGAAAAAATATGAAGAAGAGTTGCAGGTCTCGGAGAGAAAATTCCGGACTATATTCGAGAATGCGCGCGACGGAATATTGGTGGTAGAGCCAGCGACAAAAAAGATCCATATGTCCAATAGGGCCATATCTCAAATGCTCGGGTATAGCGACGATGAATTGACGGGGCTTTCCATAATGGACATCCACCCCGAAAAAGACCTCGCATATGTGTTGCAGCAATTCGAAAGACAGAACATAGGCGAGATAACTCTAGCAAAAGATATGCCTGTGAAGAGAAAAGACGGCAGTGTATTTTACGCCGATATAAACGCAGCTGTTATATCCCTGGATGGTAAAAAATTTATGCTCGGATTTTTCCATGATATTACGCCCGAGAGAGTGGCCGTTATCGAGCGAGCCCGCGCCGAGAAGCTGCAGACCAACGCGGATATGAAGTCCAGGCTCATGTCGACTGTTTCCCATGAATTCAGGAGTCCTCTCGCCGCTATAAAGGAGGGCATAGCCCTGGTCCTCGAAGGTCTGATAGGGCAGATAAACCCCGAACAAAAAGACATCCTCCATACGGCAAAGAAGAACGTAGACAGGCTGAACCGGCTTGTCGAGAATGTGCTGACGCTGGGCAAGATAGAAGCCGGCAAGATGGAGATCGTGCGCGAAGATAGCGATATAAACCGAGTGGCTCTGGAAACGGCCAGATCTATCTATGTGCTGGCTAACGATAAAGGCATTGACTTGGAGGTAAAAGTCGACGAAAAGATACCCAAGGTAAGCTTCGACTCCGACAAAATAACCCAGGTCATCACAAATCTTCTAAGTAACGCCATAAAATTTACCTCTCAAGGCAAGATCACTCTAACTACCAAGCTGGAAAGCGACACGGTGCATGTAACCGTGGAAGATACCGGGCCTGGGATCGAACCTGAAGACATTACGAAACTATTCGACATCTTCGAGACTCTGGGCGGGACACGCCTGGCTAAAGGCGGGACAGGTTTGGGCTTATCCATATCCAAAGATATAATCTCGGCTCACAAAGGAAAGATATGGGTGGAATCGACACCGGGCAAAGGCTCTGTGTTCCACTTCACTTTACCTTTAAAAATATGAGGTAATAAATGGTAAAAAAGAAAATACTTATAATAGACGACGAGCCGGATTTTTTAAAGATGATGAAACTGCGACTTGAAGCCCTAAAGTACGATGTGCTGACGGCCTCAAGCGGAAGAGAAGGCATGGAAAAGGCGAAGAGCGAGGATCCCGACGCCATACTCCTTGATATAATGATGCCCGACATCGACGGTCTTACCGTATTAAAAAATATCAGAAAATCTTCACCGGATCTTCCGGTTTTTATATTAACGGCTTATTCGAATGATGAACTTAAAAAAGTAGAGCGGGAACTTAATGCTACAGGCCTAATAATAAAAACGCAGGATATGGCCAAAGAGGTAAAAAAGATATCCACCGCTATAGATGTGGCTGTAAAATACAGGGGTAGAACCTTTTAAAAAATACCAGCAGGAGGTTATATGAACGATTCCGGATCCGTCCGCAAGAAGATACTTATAATAGACGATGAGGGCGACATAGCAAAATTGACCGCCAAGCGTCTGGAGCTAACCGGATACAGCGTATTGACTCTGGAGAGCGGCTCCAAAGCCATCGAAACCGCAAAAAACAAAAGACCGGATCTTATACTGCTAGACATAGTCATGCCCGGCAGGAACGGATGCGAGATATGTAAAGATTTAAAGTCGAACGAAGATACGCGGGACATCCCGGTCATATTATTCAGCGCCCATTATCCGGAAAAGGAGTTTATAGGATCTAACTATTCGGATTTCGGAGCCGATGATTGCATATCCAAGCCATATGACGACGAAGTTCTAATTGAAAAGATAAAGCGCCTTATAAAATAACCGAAAATATCTCAAAAGGAAAACCTCCATGCCAGACTGGCGCCCGAAAGTCACCTGCCCGCAATGCGGCAGTGAAGAGACCCGTTTCGTAGAACCACGGTATGAGATGTCCGTTTACGAATGTTCCTTGTGCGGATGCAGATTTGAAATTGAAGAGGACTGATACCGCGCGCCATGCCTACCTGAGATAAACCAAATGCGAAAAAATAGACCGGATATTACTATAGTAGATAACCCGGAAGATACGCGAATATCGGCCTACCGCTCGCTTAAAGGTAAAGAACTCGAGAGAGAAGGCATATTCATATCGGAAGGCGAAAAGGTCGTACAGGCTATGATAGACAACCATTTCGGCGCGGTTTCTTGCCTGGCGGCCCGTGAGGCCATTGCCAGATATATGCCGATACTTAACGCTTTGAAAAAAACCGGCGCGAAAGTGTATCTGGCCGATAATTCTGTAATAGAGGAGATAATAGGGTTCCGATTTCATCGGGGCATAATGGCGATAGGACGATGCCCCAAGAAACGGTCTATTACCGGTGAAACTAAAAACACGGCAGGGTCTTCTTTATTTGTCGCCTTAAATTCCGTTAACGACCCTCAAAACGTCGGCCTTATCGCGCGCAATGCCGCGGCATTCGGAATAGAGGCCTTAATAGTGGACAATTCCACTTATGACCCTTACTACCGAAAGGCGGTGCGGGTGTCCATGGGAACAATATTCGGATTGAAGGTATTCTATGAAGATGATATGCTATCCTCTATAACCTGGCTTAAAAATAAGCTCGGCGTCCGAATAGTCGCCGCCTCTGCGGCTAAAAGCGCAAAAGATATAAAAGGGCTGGAAGCAAAGGGAGCCGCTTGCATAATTTTCGGTAACGAAGACAAAGGCATATCTTCGGAGCTTTTGCGAATCTCGGATGATAAGATACGCATACCGATATCCGGGGATGTGGATTCCCTGAACGTGGCAAGCGCCAGCGCTATATTTTTATACGAATTTTCGCGTAAAACCTAGAAGGAGACCGCTATGCCGCTATTAGATTGGGGGCCGGAGTTAAGCGTAAACATAGAAGTCATCGACGAGCAGCATAAGAAATTGATCGATAATATAAATATGCTGCACGATGCTATGAAAGAAGGTAAGGGCAAAGATGTCCTTTCAAAAATATTTGACGGGCTCGTTGAATACGCTGTAAACCACTTTGCCACCGAGGAGGGGTTTTTCTACATATACGACTATCCGCAGGCCGAAGAACACAAAAAAGAACACGAAAATTTTAAGTCAAAGGTGAGAGAGATGAAGGCTAGGTTCGAAGAGGGCCGGGTAGGCCTACCTATAGAGCTCAGCGATTTTCTTAGAGATTGGCTCAAGAGGCACGTGCTGGATATGGATCGTAAATACGGCCCATTCCTTAACTCTAAAGGGGTCTTCTGATAAAATTTTATATACTATAAGGCAATAGTGTGTGGTAAAATTCACGTACTTGACTGCATTTTAATATATGGGTTATGAAGAAGCTCTTAAAAAAGCTTGGGATGATTTGGGCGGGGCCGCGGGGTCTGGTATTTCCGTAAGATTTCTGGCGGATGAGTATATATTAGATACCAAAAGCCACTCCGTGCATTCTCTTTCATGCAACGTACCAGCAAAAGACTACGCATCGATAATCATCCTTCATTATATTGCAAAAAAGCTAAAGTTAAAAACACTGCCCAAGCCGTACGGAGAATGGGTAGATTTTAGAGATCTTGAAGGCGGAGAGATCTACTACCCGATATTTAAAAAACGCACCATAGACAGGTTAGCCTCCAAATTCGGACGGGATCATGATGCATTCCGAACCTCTGTAGGGCGCTACCCTTCACGCGCGATCTCTATCGGTGATACCGGTTTTATAGTAGACACATTTACCGACGTCCCGATATTGATAGCGCTCTACGGCCAGGACGAAGAGTTCGCTCCAGGCGCCAACATACTCTTCGACAGGAATATTAGCGAGATTTTCGTTACGGAAGATATAGTAGTACTCACAGAGATACTGGTACACTCTTTATAATAGCCTAAAAAGGAGAGCCCATGACTAAAAAAACTAAGGCAAGACCCAGGATAGGTATATTGACAGGCGGAGGAGATTGCCCCGGGATAAACGCGGTAATACGAGCCGTTGCCAAAAGGGCCATAAACGAGCTAAATGCCGAGATAGTAGGCATAGAGGATGGCTACGAGGGGTTGGTCAACGATAACCACCGTAAGCTTGAGGCAAGAGATCTCTCCGGGATACTTACCCTTGGCGGCACCATATTAGGTACCTCCAAAAAGGCAAACCCTTACCGCTACGCTATCAAGAGGGGGGATAAGTTAGAATTCAAAGATATGTCAAAGACCGCCCTGCGCACCATAGAAGCCCTGGATCTCTCATGCATGGTAGTAATAGGGGGCGACGGCACGCTTGGCATAGCTCATAGACTATACAAAGACGGGGTGCCGATAGTGGGAGTCCCCAAGACCATAGATAACGACATCCGCGGCACCGACATGACATTCGGCTTCGACTCCGCAGTCACCATAGCGACCGAAGGCATAGACCGCATACACACCACGGCTCAGTCGCATCACAGAGTTATGATAGTCGAGGTTATGGGCCATAGGGCTGGATGGCTTGCCCTATACTCCGGCATTGCCGGCGGCGGCGACATAATCCTGATACCCGAAATACCTTACAGCGTAGGTTCCATAGTTGATAAGATAAAAGATCGTAACCGCAGAGGAAAACGTTTCAGTATAATAATAATAGCGGAAGGGGCCAAGCCTAAGGGCGGCGATGTCGTAGTCCAGCGCATAGTAAAGGAAAGCTCTGACCCTATACGCCTAGGCGGAGTAGGTTTTGTCCTGGCCAATGAAGTGGAGAAGGCCTCAGGCGTGGAGACCAGGACCGTCGTAATGGGCCATCTGCAAAGGGGCGGAACGCCCACGCCGCTGGACCGTGTCTTTGCTACACAGCTTGGGTCCAAGGCGGTGGAATTCATAGCCAACAAAAAATTCGGGTACATGCCTGGGATGCACAAAGGAAGGCTAATGCCTGTCCCCCTGACCGAAGTCGCTAAAGGCATAAGGACCGTACCGATAGACCATCCATTGGTAGAGACGGCCAGGATGCTAGACACATGTTTCGGAGACCATCGGTAATACGCGTTATAGAGATATAAAAAGGAGCTATTAAAATGGCAAATATATTCAACGCAGCCGAAATAATAGACATGGGGATAGAAAAAGAGCGGAAGCGCAGAGATTTTTACGCCCGCGTATCGGAAGAGTTCGCGGAAAAAGATCTGAAGAAACTCTTCAGCGATTTAAGCAATTGGGAAGAAGAGCATATAAAAAAATTCACCGAGATAAGGAATTCCGTGGCCGACGAGGAGATCGCCGAATCTTACCAGGGCGAGTTCACGGCCTATATAAGGTCTCTGGTCGATGACAGGCTATACAGCCAGGTCACCGCATCGTCTTTTTCTAAAAATATAAGGACCCCGCTCGACGCTATACACTGGGGTATGGGATTTGAAAAAGACGCCATTTTATTCTTTAACGAACTTATAGATTACATGCCTTCTCAGAACAAAAACAAGGTCAAGCTTCTTATTGATGAAGAGAAGAAGCATATAATCTACCTAAGCGAGCTTAGGGGAAAATACATCGATAAGTAGACATGCAATATGAATAACCATCGTCATTGCGAGCAACCACCGAAGGTGGGAGCGAAGCAATCTAAAATAGATTGCTTCGTCGCTCACTTCGTTCGCTCCTCGCAATGACAATGTTATAAACTGTGCCAATCAACAATAAACGAGGAGAGTTTGATGAAACAGACTAGATTCCTTCTGAACCAAGCCGATATGCCTAAGCAATGGTATAACCTTGCCGCAGACCTGCCTACGCCGATGCTGCCGCCTCTGGGCCCGGACGGCAAACCGATCTCTCCGGATATGCTGAAACCGGTATTCCCCGATAACCTGATAGAACAGGAGGTCAGCACCAAAAGGTGGATCGACATACCCGAAGAAGTCCTCGATATACTGTCTATATGGAGGCCGGCGCCGCTCGTCAGGGCTACGCGGCTTGAAAAATATTTAAAAACCCCTGCCCGCATATACTACAAAGATGAAAGCGTCAGCCCCCCGGGCAGCCACAAACCAAATACTGCGGTCGCGCAAGCCTGGTATAACAAGGAATTCGGGATAAAAAAACTGACCACGGAGACCGGGGCGGGCCAATGGGGCAGTGCCCTGTCATTTGCCTGTAAACTCATAGGATTGGAATGCAAAGTATTTATGGTCCGTATCAGTTTTGACCAGAAACCTTTCCGAAAAGCCATGATGGAGGTCTGGGGCGGTAAATGCGTGGCAAGCCCGAGCAAAGAGACGAGCGCGGGCCGCGCAATACTGGAGAGAGACCCCCATACTCCGGGAAGTCTGGGCATAGCCATAAGCGAAGCTATCGAAGAGGCCGTAACGGATAAGACCGGCAAGACCAGATATTCTCTCGGCAGCGTCCTAAACCATGTCTTACTGCATCAGACAGTCATAGGGCTGGAAGCCCAGAAACAGTTGAATATGGCGGGGGAGAAAGGCCCCGATGCCGTTATAGCGTGCGCCGGTGGCGGGTCTAACTTTGGCGGGATCGCCAATCCTTTCATATGCGAAAAGATAAACGGCAAGAATATAGACATCATAGCCGTAGAATCTTCTACGTGCCCCAAAATGACTCGAGGCCCTTTTACGTATGATTTCGGAGACATAGCAAGGATGACGCCGTTACTTCCGATGTACACGCTCGGCCACCAGTTCGTGCCTCCTCCCATACACGCAGGAGGGCTAAGATACCACGGCATGGCCCCTCTTGTAAGCCAATCGATCGTAGAAGGCCTCGTACAGCCCAGGGCTATAAGCCAGCTTAAGTGCTACAAATCTGCCATGCTTTGGGCGCAGACGGAAGGCTCAATATGCGCGCCTGAGACAAGCCATGCGATAGCATGCGCCATCGACGAGGCAAACAAGGCAAAAGACGAGGGCAAGGAAAAGGTTATACTATTTAAC
>JAGOLR010000018.1 GCA_017993955.1 Candidatus Omnitrophota bacterium | reverse complement strand
CGTGAAGCGGCTGATACTTGTCGACACGCGCCACAAATCCCGTATAGGGATAGCCGCGGAGCTTGTCGATAGGGGCGTCGAAGTCCACGTATATGACCACCAACCGCACATGAAGGGCGATGTTGTAGCTGACCAGGAAGTGTTCGAGGAGGTCGGCGCTACTGTTTCTATTCTTGCCGACATAATAAAGAAACGGCGCATCAAGTTATCGAGCCTCGAAGCGACGGTGATGCTTGTCGGTATCTATGAGGAGACAGGTTCGCTTACTTACCGTTCGACTACAAAGCTTGACGTTGACATGGTAAGTTTTCTTCTCTCACAGGGAGCTAACCTCTCGGTGGTGTCTAGCTACCTCAATAGGGAATTGACCGAAAGTGAGCTGACGCTTCTCACCAGGCTCATAGCCACTACTGAGCGGATAGAGATTAACGGTGTGAGCGTCTCTTCTATAGTTCTGACCGACGTTGATTATATAGGTGAACTTGGCGCTCTATTGCACAAGCTTATGGATATAGAGAACATCCCGCTATTATTCGTATTTATACAGACTAAAAACGGCAGGGTCGATATAGTCGGTAGAAGTAAGCTGCCATCGGTAGATCTTAACAGCATACTTTCCGCCTTTGGCGGAGGCGGCCATCCTGCCGCTGCATGCGCCAAAATTCCCGGAGGCGACCTGGAAAAAATAAAGGCTAAGTTATGGAGAGCCCTTAAGTCCAGTATAAAGATCAAAGCCTGGGCTAAAGATATAATGTCTAAAGACCTCGAAGCGCTAAGTGCCGATACTAGGATAGATGTCGCAAAAGGTATCCTCGCAAAGGCCCAGGCTGGCGGCGCACCCGTAAGGCATCGCGGCAGGATAGTCGGCATAATAACTACGGACGGTGTTAATAAGGCGCTGAAGAGCGGATACGGTCACGCCCGGGTAAAAGGCTACATGACACGCAATATTGTTTTCGTTAAGCCCGAGGCGCCGCTTTATGAAATACAGAAGCTCATGCTTTCTAAGGATGCCGGGGTGGTCCTTGTTTCGAGCGGGAAAAGGATCCTCGGTGTAATAAAGAGGACGGATGCCCTAAAGGCTATTCACGAAAGCCTATTTACCAAGCCATCTGGCGCGGAAAGGCAGGAGATACTGAACCTTACGCACAAGATGGACGAGCTTCTGCCTCGCGAAGTGGTAGCGATGTCGAAAAGAATAGGATCTCTTGCCAATTCGACAGGCCTTACCGCGTTCCTGGTGGGAGGTGTGGTCCGCGACATACTCCTAGGCGTAAAGAACCTGGACCTTGATATAGTGGTAGAAGGCGATGCTATTAAGCTGGGGAGCTTACTTGCAAAGGAGTTGGGCGCTGCCCTCGTCGTACATAAAAGATTCGGCACATGTACGGTTTTCACCAAGGGGAAGCTAAGGATAGACCTTGCTACTGCCCGTAAAGAGACTTATGAGAGGCCGGCCGCGCTTCCTACAGTAGAGTTCAGCTCGCTTAAGGACGACCTTATACGCCGCGACTTTACCATAAATGCGATGGCGATAAGCCTTAACAAGAACAGCTTCGGTCAGCTTGTCGATTTCTTTAAAGGCCGCGAAGATCTTGCCAGAGGCCGTATACGAGTAATGCATGACGGGAGCTTCATAGATGACCCGACCCGCATATTCAGGGCAGTCCGTTTCGAGCAGAGGCTGGGTTTTGCCATAGATAGTCACACCGCAGACCTTATAAAGCATGCTGTAAATGTGAAGATGTTCTCGCAAGTTGAGCCGCAGCGCATAAGGGACGAGATAGTGCTTATACTGAAGGAAGAAGATCCTCTGAAGGCGTTAAAACGGATGTCCCAGCTCCATGAATTCAGGTTTTTACACAGAAAGATATCTCTGACTAAAGATTTCCTGAAGATGTATGAACATATAAATTTGTTTTATTCGTGGTATGAGGTATCACCCTGCAGGAAACGGACTATAGAATTGTGGCTGGTTTATCTTATGGCATTATTCGAGCCTTTGAGTTATAATGATGTTTCACGCATATGCCGGTCGTTTGTATTCAGGCGCGGCGAATCCTTGAGGTTAGTTTCATATAAAAAGTGTGCCGACAAAACCCTTGTGCTATTAAGCTCAAGTAGGGATCTTTCACCAAGTTCTGTTTACAGGGTATTGGAGCCGCTATCTCTGGAAGCCATACTTGCTATTATGGCAAAAGCGAAGGTGGCGCCGCATGTATCAAGAGCAAGCCGCGCTGTTAGCAGGATAAAAGATTTTCTGGAGAGATATAACGGTCAAAGACTCTCCATACGCGGCGAAGATCTTAAAGCTATGGGGCTCGAACCTGGACCCGGGTTCAGAAATATACTTAAAAAAGTCTTATACGAAAAGATCGACGGCAATCTCAAGACGAAGGCCGATGAGAGGCGGTTTGCCGAGAATATGGTTTCTGCTTTAGGAATGAGAAAGAAGAGCTAGGTATGGGAGTCAGACCAGAAAGAGCGCAGGAGGCTATACGCCAGGAGATAAGCATAATAATTAACAACGAGCTTAAAGATCCGCGGTTGGGCTTTATAACCGTTACCGGCGTGGAGCTTACTAAGGATATGAGATACGCCAAAGTTTATTTCAGTGTCCTTGGCGAGGACAAGGCCAAGTTTCTGGCTCTGAAGGGGCTGAAGAGCGCTAAGGGATACATTAAAGGGCGGCTCGGGGATAAGATAAAGCTGCGGTTTATGCCCGAGATAGAATTCAAGATCGATGAAACCCTTGAGAGGACGGAGGAGGTATTCCGTATCCTGGATAAGCTAAATAAGGAGAAAGGCAAGAAAACCGATGAGGCCAGTGATGGAAGCGATAAAGAGGCATAAGAGATTTCTTATCTCGGCGCATCTGAATCCCGAAGGCGATTCGCTTTGCAGCCAGTTGGCCATGAAGTTACTTCTGGAGAGCATGGGCAAAGAGGCGATAATAGTAAATCATGACGAGGTCCCGGGTCATTACAAATTCCTGCCCGATATAGCCAGCATACTTACCAACGTTAAGAAGAAGATAGATGTTGATGCCACTATAGTGCTGGATTGCCCAAATATGAAGAGGTTGGGCGATGTCGAGGCTATAGTGCCGAAGGATAAACCGATAATAAATATCGATCATCATATATCGAATGAGCGCTTCGGGACGGTCAATTGGGTGGACGACAAGGCAAGTTCTGCAGGGGAGATGGTGTATAGGGTCTTTAAGGCCATGGACGTCGAGATAACAAAAGAAGCCGCTCTTTATTTATATATAGCAATACTTACCGACACTGGTTCTTTTAATTACGACAACACCTCCAACGTGACGCATGAAATAGCCGGAGAGCTCTTGAGTTACGGTCTCGATCCGTCTCTTGTGTCGGAGAGCGTTTTTGAGCGCCGGTCGGTAGAAGATATAAGATTCCTGGGCATGGTGCTCGCTACTTTGAAAGTGAATAAGTCAGGCGACGTTGCATATCTCGAGATAACGAGAAAGATGCTAAAGGATACGGGTGCGGATATGGCCAAGGTTGAAGGTGTGGTCAATTACGCCAGATCCATATCCTCTGTGAAGATAGCTATCCTTTTCAAAGAAGATCTGAATAACCATAATAGGATAAATGTAAGTTTCCGTTCTAAGGCCGGAGTGGATGTTAATAAACTGGCCGCTCAGTTCGGAGGGGGCGGGCATACTAAGGCCGCCGGTTGCGCAGTAGAAGGCAATTTGGCCGAGGTAGAGAAAAAGGTCGTAGCGAAAGCTGAAGAACTACTGAGGAGTGTAAAGTGAAAATTGAAAAATGTAAAGAGGACTTGCAAAGTTTCTCTTTGCATTTTTAACTGACGATTTTATGGACGGTATATTAGTAGTCGATAAACCACAAGGTTTTACGAGCCACGACGTTGTTGATTTCATGAGAAAACGTTTCGGGCTAAAGAAGGTCGGTCATGCGGGGACTCTAGACCCTATGGCTACCGGCGTTCTCGTGATGCTGATAGGCAAATGCACCAGCCTGTCTTCATCTTTTATGCAAGATGATAAAGACTATGAAGGTGTCATGGTTTTGGGGGCTACCTCAGATACCGGGGACGGATGGGGCAAGATAATTACGTCCGGAAAATCGCCGGTGATTGACGAGGAGTCTATAAAAAAAGTTTTTGCTTCTTTTGTCGGAGAGATAGAGCAGAAGCCGCCGATGTATGCAGCGGTTAAGGTCAATGGTAAGAAGCTATACGAACTTGCGCGAAAAGGTATCAGCATAGATGTCCCGCCAAGGAAGATAGTCATAAAAAGACTGGATGTCATATCGATCGAAACCCCTAAGATACGTTTTTCGGTCAGTTGCTCCAAGGGCACCTACGTGCGTCAACTTGCCGTAGATATAGGAGAAAGACTTGGATGCGGGGCATACCTGTCAGAACTCAAGCGTACAAGGTCCGGTAAGTTCTTCATATCGGAGGCTGCCCTTATAGATGAATTACGTGCCATACCGGCTGAGGAGTTGGAGCGCCGGTTACTATTCCCATGAAGGTAGTTTTCGGAGTAAATTCTTTTAAAAAGCCCGCCAGCGGTTCCGTAATGACCATAGGTGTTTTTGACGGTGTGCATATTGGTCATGCCAAACTTATACAGGAGGTTGTCCGTCGGGCTCGTCGTAATAATCTAAAAAGCGTCGTCCTCACGTTCGAGCCCCACCCGGTCAAGGTTCTTCGCAGCAGGTCTTATTTCCCGCGGCTCGTCTCTCTTTCGCACAGATTGAAGTTAATAGAAAAGCTCGGGGTTGATACCGTGGTGGTTTTAAATTTTACCAGGTCGTTTTCGCGTATAACGCCTGAAGAATTCGTAAAAAAAATAGCCCTTGGAAAGTTAAATTGCCGTGAAATATGCGTCAGCCCGAAGTTCTATTTCGGCAGAGGTGGCAGGGCCGGGGTTAAAGAGCTGCGAAAGATGGCGGAATCTAACGGCATAAAAGTAACCGTTATTCCACCCGTGAAAGTTCAGGGTGTGACTGTCGGCTCCAGTATGATAAGGCGGCTTGTGTTAAAAGGCGACATCCACAAGGCTGCCCGATTTCTTGGCAGACCGGTCTCTATACTGGGTACTATCGTATCCGGATCACAGCTTGGCCGGACTCTGGGCTATCCCACGGCCAATATAAATCCCCATCATGAGGTTGTGCCTCCGAGCGGGGTATATGCTATAAGGATAAAAGTCGGAGAGCGTATTTATAGAGGAGTCCTTAATATAGGTACGCGCCCCACATTCTATGCGCCTAGAGATTCGGAGCCTACTATAGAAGCTCACATATTCAACTTTAAGGGTAGTATATACGGTAGTACCGCGGAGGTATATTTTGTGGATAGGATAAGGAATGAGGTCAAATATAAAGATAGATTGGAGCTCGTTCGGCAGATAAAGAAAGACGAAGCCTTGGCGAGAAATATATTGAGCTAAAGTGCTTTACAATATTAACGGACTATGGTAAGATACAACCCACATGCGGAATACAGCGCATTGCATCAATATATGATTAATTAGCAGATGAAAGGAAAGGTAGAAAGGGAAAAAGGTAAAGTAAATGGCTTTAGTGAAAGAAAAGAAAAAACAGATAATAACAACCTACAAAGAGCATGACAAGGATACAGGTTCGCCGAGCGTCCAGATAGCTCTTCTGACCGAGAGGATAAATACCCTGTCGGATCATTTCAAGACGCATAAGCGTGACCACGCCTCCAGGCGCGGGCTTCTGCAGATGGTCAGCATAAGAAGAAGGCTGCTCGAATACCTAAAGAGAACTGACCCCAAGAAGTATCAGGAAATCCTCAAGAAGCTCGATCTCCGTAAATAGTCCGGTTGACCTACTCTAATTATTAAATAAAAAAAGGAAATATATGCACAAATTTTCTACGCAAGTTGGCTCCTCTGATATAACAATAGAAACCGGCAGGATGGCGAAGCAGGCCGATGCAGCCTGTACCATACAGCTGGGCGGGACTGTCGTTCTGGTCACCGCAGTATGCTCAAAAAAACCTAGGGAAGGCATAGATTTCTTCCCGCTTACCGTTGAGTACCAAGAAAAGACATATGCCGCCGGCAAGATACCGGGCGGATTTTTTAAGAGGGAAGGCCGTCCTTCCGAAAAAGAGATATTGACCTCCCGCCTCATAGACAGGCCCATAAGGCCCATGTTCCCGGACGGTTTTATCAATGAGGTCCAGGTAGTGGCGCTGGTCCTGTCCAGCGACAGCGAGAACGATTCCGATATCCTGGCCATAAACGGGGCATCCGCCGCGCTTACCATATCTGATATACCGTTTGAAGGACCCCTCGGCGCAGTCCGCGTCGGCAGGATAAACGGGCAGTTCGTCATAAATCCCACATTCGAAGAACTGAACACGAGCGATCTGGATCTCGTAGTCGTCGGTACCCGCGACAAGATAGTGATGATAGAATCCGGCTCGAGCGAGATAAGCGAAGATGATATGGTAAAGGCTCTTCAGTTCGGTCACAAGGGCCTGCAGCCTTTGATCGACATGCAGGAGAAGATGGCCTCCGAGATAGGAACCAAGAAGAGGGACTTCGAGCTTTCTACGATAGACCCTGAACTTGTCGGTAAAGTTAAAGAGTATTCGCTAAAGAAGCTGGACGAGATAAATCAGCTCGGCACCAAAGAGAAGCGCGAAGAAGGTCTTGATATGCTCCTGGAAGAGCTTGTCGAGAAGTTCGTTACCGAAGATTCGGATTATACGGCGGCGAACGTCAAGACGGCTCTGGATAAAGTCGAAGAGGAGACGGTGCGCCGGTTTATAATAGAGAAGAAGAAGCGCGTCGACGGTAGGAGTTTCGACGAGGTTAGGAAGATAACATGTGAGGTAGGGATCCTGCCCAGGACTCACGGCTCCGCGTTATTTACCCGCGGCCAGACGCAGAGTTTGTCGGTGACCACCCTCGGCACCAGTGCCGATGAGCAGATAATAGACGCTCTCGAAGGCGAGACCCAGAAGAACTTCATGCTGCACTATAACTTCCCTCCATTTTCGGTCGGAGAAGTCAAGCCTATGCGCGGACCCGGCCGGAGAGAGATCGGTCATGGCGCGCTTGCGGAAAGGGCCCTGAAGGCGGTAATGCCCGATAAGGAGAAGTTCCCATACACCGTTCGCGTTGTATCGGACATTCTTGAGTCCAACGGTTCTTCCAGTATGGCTACGGTGTGCGCGAGCTCACTATCTCTCATGGATGCCGGTGTGCCGATATCCCAGCCGGTAAGCGGCGTGGCTATAGGTCTCATAAACGAAGCCAATATAATACTGATAGATATCGGCGGAGTGGAGGATCACTATGGCGATATGGACTTTAAAGTTGCCGGTACAAAAGATGGCATCACGGCAGTCCAGATGGATCTGAAGGTCCGTGGTATAACTTTGGATATGATAAAAGAAGCGCTTGCCAAAGGTAACAAAGCGAGGCTTTTCATACTTGATAAGATGGTAAATACCATATCAAGGCCCAAGGACTCGATCTCCCAGTTCGCGCCACACATCGAAAGCTTCAAGATACCTACCACGAAGATAGGCGAGGTTATAGGACCGGGCGGGAAGAACATCAAGAAGATAATACAGGATTGCGGTGTAGATGTTAATATAGAGGATGACGGCACTGTGCAGGTATCCTCTCAGGATGATGCCGCTATAAAGAAGGCTGTAGATATAATAAAGGGTATGGTTGAAGAGGCCGAAGTGGGAAGGGTGTATCTTGCCACAGTTAAACGCATAATGGCCTTCGGGGCTTTTTGCGAGATATTACCGGGGAAAGAAGGATTGGTGCACGTATCCGAGCTTGATACAAAGTTTGTTAAGAACGTGGAAGATGTCGTCAAGATAGGAGACACCTTTAACGTAAAATGTATAGAGATCGATGATCAGGGTCGCGTCAATCTTTCGAAGAAGCAGGCCGATCCTAACTATAACCCAGAAACTGATACGAACAAGCGGGAACCCAGGCCGCCTCGGCGTGACGGTGACAGGCCCCCGCGTCGTAGGTAAAAGATAATTTAGGATTACGCAGATCATTCCATGAGCTAAATCTGCGTAACATATCTTAAATTTGAAAACGACCAAACTGCTTCTCAAGAAGAAGGAAGGGTGTGAAGACCTTCCGGTACCGCGTTATGCCACCTTCGGGTCAAGCGGTATGGACCTTTATGCCGACGTGCAAGGCGAGATCAATCTGATGCCAGGCGATATAAAGCTTATTTCGTCTGGCATTTATGTTAGTATACCGCAAGGATATGAAGCCGAAATAAGGCCTCGGAGCGGGTTGGCTCTTAAGCACGGCATAAGCCTGGTCAATACGCCCGGAACGATCGATTCCGACTACAGGGGTCTTCTGAGTATCATCATAATAAATCACGGTAAAGAACCTTTTGTTATACGCCGCGGCGACAGAATAGCGCAGATGGTCATCAAGGAAGTAGTGAAGGCCGAGATTGTCGTTACCGAAGAGCTGGATGGAACGGTGAGGTCTGTCGGGGGATTCGGCAGTACGGGGAAGTGAAGTCGTAATGACCATCTTTAATGCGATTATTCTAGGTATTGTTCAGGGGCTTACCGAGTTCTTCCCGATATCCAGTTCCGGGCATCTTGTGATATTGCAATCCTTATTAGGTATCGAGGAACCCCAGATCGCCTTTGATGTTTTTTTACATTTAGGCACGACAGCGGCTGTCATTATATATTTCCGAAAAGATATAACGAAGCTCTTTACCACAGAGCGGTATGTGTTGAAATTCCTGATTTTGGCTACGGTACCGACGTTCATAATAGGTTTCTTCTTTAAAGACGCCATAGAGGCTATCTTTGCGGCGCCTAAGATAGTAGGGTTCATGCTTATAGCTACCGGAATATGGCTTATATCGGCCACGGTGGTGAATATTTATTTGCTGAGAAATAATGTGGTAAGAAGGATGGGACTGGCTGCTTCGATTGCAGTGGGGATAGCTCAGGGTATTGCCGTTATACCGGGCATATCAAGAAGCGGGGCTACTATATCTACCGGTATGTTGTCCGGAATCCCGAGAGAGCTTGCATTTAAATTCGCTTTTTTATTATCTGTGCCGGCTGTGGGCGGGGCATGTGTGCTGAAGGCCCATAATATAGGTAATGCGCTTACAGGCAAGGCTGCCGCCGCATTTTTTGCGGGTGGCGTTGCTTCAATGATAGTGGGGTTGGCTACGCTGGGACTTTTATCGAAGATCGTAAAACAGAACAGACTTTATATTTTCGGTATATATTGCGTAGCGGTAGGGGTCGTAACTATTTTTTTAATAAAATAGAAGAGGAGCGATGGACACTAAACGCTGGAATGAGATACAGGCGATAGTATTGTTCGCCGTAGCGGTATTTATTTTATTGAGCCTGGCATCTTTCAGCTTTTCGGATATACCCAACTTTAGTTCTAAGCCTAATATGCCGGTCAGAAACTTTGCAGGCGTATTCGGCGCTTATGTGGGGCTGGCCCTTTTCTTCGTCATGGGGTATAGTTCTTATGTCATGCCGGTACTTGTCTTATCCTGGGCCATGGCCAGGCTCTTTGGAGTTACCCCGCAAAAGATATATTTTAAGATATGCGGAACCTTCTTTCTGATACTGGCGTCCAGTTCCATATTTTCCATTATCGGTAACGGTGATAATTCTTCAAGGTTCGGCCTTGGCGGAGTAGTGGGATTGGTATTTTCGGATTTTCTTGTGACCTATCTCGGGCGCGGAGGCGCGTTGATAGTAATATTTGTACTATTTCTTCTCTCCGTACTTCTCGCGACAGAGTTCTTGTTGCTGCCTTTTCTAGCTGGTATTTATAAGAGGTTTACCGGTAGGACCATAGATTTTGGCGCGGACGAAGATCAAAAGAAAGCCCCGAGGGTACAGAAAAAAGCTACGATCAAGCTTCCTCCGGAGGAGTCCGAACAGCTTGCAAAGAAGGCTAAGGATGGAGTGATATCGAGATCCAAAGAGGCCATAGAGAATCTAAAAGCCACGATAACACCTAGGGTGATAAAAGACCATACAATAAAACCTCCGACACCTTCCGCGTTGCCTAAGAAAGATACTTCAGTAGTAAAGAAGCAGGACCTTCCGGCCGCGCCTGCAGCTAAACAGCCTTCCCAGGCCCCGGCTAAGCCGATTCCTCAACCGAACCAGGGTGTCTACAAATTGCCCGGAGCGGATCTTTTGGATACACCTCCTCCGCCGGAATCTAGAAAGATGCAAGAGGATCTTGAAGGCGCAGCTAATATACTCGAAGAGACTCTTAGGGATTTCGACATAGAAGGAAAGGTCGTCGAGATAAACAAGGGGCCGGTAATAACCCGTTATGAGCTTGAACCTGCCCCCGGAGTCAAAGTCAACAGGATCACCTCTCTGAGCGACAATATAGCGCTTGCCATGAAGGCGCAGAGTATAAGGATAGTAGCGCCTATACCCGGTAAGGGAACTATAGGTTTTGAAGTGCCGAACTCTTCGAGCGCCCTCGTATATTTCAGAGATGTCCTTGATTCCAAAGAATTCAGGGAATCTAAATCTCCATTGAAATTGGGACTAGGTAAGGATATCGCCGGAATACCTGTGATAGTGGACCTTGCAAAGATGCCGCATCTTTTGATCGCAGGCGCTACCGGTTCCGGTAAGACGGTATGTGTTAACACCATAATCGCAAGCCTGTTGTATACATGTTCGCCTGACGAACTTAAGCTTTTGATGATAGACCCGAAAAGAGTAGAGCTGGCCGTATTCAACGACCTGCCGCATCTTTTATCGCCTGTCGTAACTGATGTTAAGAAAGTGGCCAGCACCCTGGATTGGATAGTAAACGAGATGGATGCCAGGTACGAGACCCTCGCTAAGGCCGGCGTTCGGAATATAGACGCCTACAACGAGAGATTCGGTAAGAGTCCCGAAGAGAAGATGCCGTATATAGTTATACTGATAGATGAACTTGCCGATCTGATGATGGTGGCTCAGGCAGACGTGGAAGGCGCGATCACGCGCCTCGCGCAGTTATCAAGGGCAGTAGGCATACACATAGTGATAGCTACGCAGAGGCCGTCGGTCGATGTAATTACCGGAGTAATAAAGGCAAATCTTCCGGCCAGGATATCGTTCAAAGTCGCATCAAAGGTGGATTCGCGCACGGTTCTGGATATGAACGGCGCTGATAAGCTTTTGGGACGGGGGGATATGCTTATCATAGAACCCGGAATACCCAAGCCTGTTCGGGCGCAGTGCAGTCTTATACTCGATAAAGAGATAGAGCGGATAACCGGTTTTATAAAGTCACAGCGCGGGCCTCAATATGTCGACGGCATACTTGAAGTCCAGAAGAAGACCGGATTCAAGAAGTTCGATAAGGATGAGGTTTATGAAGAAGCCGTGAAGCTTATATTGGAAACAAGACAGGCTTCGGTCTCGGTCCTCCAGAGACGTCTGGGCGTGGGATATACGCGCGCGGCGCGTCTTATAGATATGATGGAAGATGAGGGCATAGTCGGACCTTATCAGGGGTCCAAGCCCAGAGATCTTCTCATAAGTCTTGAAGAATACCAGGCAAGAACGGCACCGGTATCTGAGGGAGATAAGAGCGAATGACCGTATCGAGCATGTCTAACATAGGGGATCGGCTTAAAAAGGCCCGCGAATCAAAGTCGCTTACTATAGACCAGATACAGAAACAGACCCGCATACATTCGTCGGTCCTTTTGGCTTTAGAAGAAGGCCGTTGCGACAAGATGCTGACCCCCACCTATGTGAAAAGTTTTTTAAAAAAGTACTCTGCGCATCTTGGGCTGGATGCTAAAGGCCTTTTGGATGAATACTTATCCATACACCCTGAGCTTCGCGCGCAGGAGACCCCTTCGGTCACTCAGCCAAAAGATCCCGAAGCAAAGAGAGGCGGGATAGATTTCATGACCGCTGTCAACAAGGGCAAGCCTTTCATAATGGCGGCGGCGCTCGTATTAATTTTTGTGACGGCGGTCGGCGGTCTTGTAAAATTCATCGCATACCATAATCGCGTTCGTATAGTAGTCGCGCCGAAGCCTGCAACAGTAAAGGTCGCCCGCCCTAAGATCTCCGCAGATAAAGTTACGCAGAAAATAGCAGCGACTCCTAAGCAATCTCCCCCCAAAGAGGTCCCATTGCCGAAAGAGTCTTCACCTATACCGCCTCCCGCGGTTCCCAGGGCTCAGTCTCTTAATCTGGTATTAAAAGCCAAGCGTGATGTTTTCGTGAGCGCTTTTGCCGACGGGGAGAGAGTATTCAAAAAACATCTTCCGAAGGGAAAAGAAGAGAATATTACTGCGAAAGACTCTATCAATCTTTATATAGCCAAGGGCGAAGCGCTTTCGCTCACTCTGAATGGCAAGCCCGTGAGCCTGAAAAGAGGCGTGATCAAGGATCTATTTATAACCAGAAAAGGCGTGCAGGCAAGATAGATGCCTACATTTCGCATGATCAGTCTCGGATGTTCAAGAAATCTTGTCGACTCCGAAGTGATCGCCGGCTCCTTAAAGAGGGCAGGGTATGATCCGGTAGCCGACGGACCTGGAGATCTTTGTATAATCAATACCTGCGCCTTTATCGAAGAAGCCCGTAAAGAATCGGTCGATGCCATAATCGAGGCGGGTTCCCTGAAAAGAAGCGGCAAGATAGGGCATATAGTTGTCTGCGGATGCCTGCCGCAACTATACAAGAAAAAGCTAGGCCCGGAACTTCCGGAAGCGGATCTCATCGTCGGAACAGCAGATTTTCCTCATCTTCCACGCCTCTTAAAGAAACTTTCCAATAAGCAGCGCATAGACGTATCGAAGAGCCCCAGGTATATCTATGACGAACACTCCTCCAGGATGCTCCTTACTCCAGGGCATTACGCCTATGTCAAGATATCCGAAGGCTGTTCGAACAGGTGTAGTTACTGTATAATATCGCGCTTGCGCGGCAACCTTAGGTCCAGGCCCATTGCTTCTATATTACGGGAAGTCGAGATGCTTGCCGCTCCCGCGAAGCTCAGGGAGATAAATCTTGTGGGCCAGGATACTACGAGATACGGATATGACTTATACGGCAGACCGCGCCTTTCGGAACTGGTAAAGAGGTTGTCAGGTCTGAATAACGGCATAGGATGGATAAGGTTACTTTATACGCACCCTGCGCACTATACCGAAGATCTTATAAAGACCGTTAGAGACGAAGACAGGGTCTGTAAATATCTGGATATTCCCATCCAACATTCTAGCGACAGAATATTGAAGGCCATGAACCGCCGGACTACAAAAAAGGATCTTATAGGCCTGATCGACAAGGTCCGCTCGATGATACCAAATATTACATTGCGGACATCTGTGATAGTGGGCTTTCCGGGAGAAACCGAAAAGGATTTTTCGGATCTGGTGAAATTTGTGCGCGAAGTTTCGTTTGACCGCCTGGGCGCTTTCGTATATTCCAGGGAGGACGGCACCTGCGCCTCGAAAATGCCTAAACAGATACCGGGGTCGGTAAAGGCATCGCGCCTGGACGAGATCATGAAGGTTCAGCAGACGGTGTCCTTATCCAAGAATAGAAAGAAGATAGGAAGTAGGATGAAGGTCCTGATAGATGAAAGAGAGGCGGGATGCCCTGATAAATTTGTCGGACGCACAGAAGGTGACGCGCCCGAAGTGGACGGCAATATAATAGTCTCAGGCAAGGATATAAAGATAGGCGAGTTCTGCGATGTCAGGATAACCGATGCGATGGAGTACGATCTGGTGGGAGAATCCGTAGAATGAACCTTCCGAATAAATTGACCTTATCAAGGATATTTTTGGCGTTCGCGTTCGTAGGTTTCCTTTTCGGGCATGGTTTTGTATTTAAACTATTGGCGCTCGTAACATTTACGATAGCTTCGCTTACCGATATGATAGACGGATATATAGCAAAGTCTAGAAACGAGCTGACCGATTTCGGGCGTTTGATGGACCCTATAGCGGATAAAGTGCTGGTCCTTTCTGCTTTCGTGTCATTCGTGGAACTGGGTCTTATACCGGCTTGGATGGTCATAGCCATAATATTCAGGGAAGTTGCCGTGACGGGCTTGCGTCTTTTTGCGCTTTCAAAAGGAAATGTCATATCCGCCGACGGAGGAGGCAAGAATAAGACGGTGTGGCAGATGTCGTCGATATTTTTGATCCTCATATTTTTGCTTTTGAAAGAACCTGCTAAAACCGGGCGAGCCATTTTGAGCGGCCGGGGTGAGGCTGTATTTCAGGACGTAATATTTTATGTGATGGCGATGACCGTGATATTTACTCTTGCCAGCGGTATCTCGTATCTCGTAAAGAATAGGGGTCTGTATGCGACTGAAAAGAAGAGTTAAGCTTATAACGAGTTTTTTTTATCTCGGGCATTCTCCTTTTATGCCCGGCACGATGGGTTCTCTGGCCGGTCTTATAACCTATTTCGTTGTGAGGAATAGCGACATACTTTATGGGTTTGCCATATTGTTTCTATTTTTTCTCGGGGTTATGTTTGCCGGGGAGGCGGAGAGGATATATAAGAGAAAAGACGCCAGCATGATAGTAATAGACGAGGCGTGCGGTATGCTTTTGGCGTTATTTTTTGTACCCGCTAATTCATATTCGATAATATTAGGGTTCTTCATTTTCAGGATACTGGATATTCTAAAACCGCAGCCCGCTAAGAGGATGGAAAAGCTTACCGGTTCTTTAGGAATAATGTTCGATGATATCGTGGCCGCTTTATATACAAATATTATACTACAAGTTATATTCAGGGTATTGGTCCCCACATTTGTTAAATGATAAAAAAGCAAGAAATAGTAAATTGACGAAATATATTCATGTGGTATATTTAATATTAAATAACCTCTAGGGTTCTTGGTATCTGAAGTTTATAAAGATAGCTAGATTGCCTAGAATTACGCTTGGTAATCTGGTTTTATTTTAGTCATTTTGTTAAAAGAAAAAATTACAAGAAACTTAGTTTTAACTATCGAGGAATACATTGGAAGCGATAGTCTTGCCAAAAAATAATAAAAGAAGATTTCCTTTAGCTGTAAGGATAGTTTGTATTATTCTTATAGCTTCATTTCTTGCCTATGATATCTCCTGGGCAAACCCCGACGCACTCCAGATACAACTTAAATCTCCTAAAGATGATTTCCGGCTGACCTTTGAAGCGAAATATCTTGCCGAGAGAGCTCGCGATATAGCCGAGTTTATCGAATCCCATCCGCACAATACGCTTGCGGATATTGCTTTATTGGAAAATGCAAGCGACAGAATGTTCGATGGTACATATTTTACAGTCATAAATACCATTGCAGGGCCTGAAGAGGTTCGCATAGCTGTTTGTATGCCTGACGATATCGTTAAAGATAATACCGTTATCTTAAGGTATTATCTTAAAGGAGCTGAATCTGTCCCATACGGCTTGGTAGCTGCTTCATATTTTGGATTTGACAAAGAGCTTAAGAATATTAGGCGGCAGATTCTAATCACTGACAGTTTTCATAAGAAACTAATCTCAGGGGTTAAGGCTCTACCAGGACCAACTGACGGTGAAGAGCCTTCCGGATCTGCCCATAGTGGTTACCGCAGTATTGGAATTTTAGATACTATTTTGAAAGGTAGCGTATTGGCAGTGATCTTGACCGGATTATCCGGTTGTGCCGTAGGTGGCACTGCCAGCTTGGTACCCGCTGTTATTATAGGATCTTTAGCCGGGATGGCGGCAGGTTTGGGCATATATGCGGTGAGAGTACATAAAGCCAAAACAGCAGTCAATATTGATGTAAAGGGCGCAAAAAAGCGTGCGAAGCTTGAATCCGAGGCCAGGAAGCGTGTAGAGAAGACCAGACGTGAATTTCTTAAAATATCTGCCGGCGGGACTTTTCTGGGGGCTTTTATAGCGTCCATGATATCGATTGCAAATAAAGGCGTTTTGTCGACGCCGCAAACTTCGACAACCCAAATCGAAGCTTCTAGGGCAGAAGCTGTAAGATCGAAACTTTTGGCCAGGCTCGCGGCGGTCAATAACTTTGAAGAAGAGATAGGTAATATGGATATGCCATCTTCTTTGGGTCTGGGAAAGGATGAGATACGGGTGGCTGTAAAGATATTTAGCCATGCGCTGAAAACCGGAACGATAAAACTTATCGACGACCCGAGGCCAGGCAGTGTAGTCATGGGAGTATACCATAAAGGCGATTCATATGAAGTTACTGTGAATCTTCAGGATCTTGACCCGGTTCTTGGCGATCACGATCTGACCATGCTCCACGAAGCAGTGCACCTGGTGCCGTCTCTTGACCGGGCTCATCAGGAGCTCGATAGCCTCGAGGCTAAGGTGATGGCGAAGATCCCGGGCTCCAGGATAGGTAGGGATAGATTACCCGAAGCGATTATAACTCCTCATGTCATGATGGATAAAGAACTACGTGATATGATGCGCGAGATTATCCGCGTACGCTGGCATGAAGAGACAGTATCGTATTTTATAGAATTGGCAGGTTATGATGCCCGCGCTAAGAAAGCGGGACTTATGATAGAACCGTATATACTGAGAATAGCGAAAAATAACGCCAAGGCTATGAATATATCCATAGAGGATTATATGTCCATGGTGCTTGGCGGCACATCGAGGCTTCCTCCCAAGTATTCCATAATAAGGAATGAGATATTCCGGTCGAAATACTATACGAGAGGAAGGTTGACCCCGGAATTTATCGACGATATTTTAGGCGGTAGCCTTATGAATACGGGCGGCAGGGACGCCGTAATAGCGCCATTTCTCATAGCCCTCGCCAGCGCCGAATTCAGCGAAGATTTCACTATAGATAAGTTCAACATGGGCGGCGCGGCCTACCAGAAGAGATTTTTTGGATGGGCAAGGAAAAATATATTTGAAAAGCCGCTTAAGGTATCGGCTCATGCCGGTGGTAATTTGCATAAAACTTTAGCGGCGGGTATTGTTGGTATCCCTCCGGAGAGAAGCGAAAGTGATATTGCGCAAAAACCGCATATAAACAAAAGTCGAAAAAGCGCTATGCGGTTAGCGGGAGGGGTAGGTTACATATGGAGTCATATTGCCTCCATATCATATCCGGTATGCCGTTTTCTGTTCAAGAATATTGTAGATTTCATTTTCGGATTTTTTACTGGGGGCGTTTTTAAATCAAACCGCGGGCCGTTTACAGAATGGTTGTGGTCATCGCGCGCTACCAAGAAAGACAAATTATTCCTCAAGGCGCTCTTGAAGCGCATGTTAACTACCGATCGGAGTAACAGGCTATCGGAAGCCGAGGCATTGCATATCCTGGTGAACCGATTGAACCGGGACTTCTCTCTTGAAATAACGCTGCCGGAATCGGCTGACCTTAATGAGCCCGGGGCGAGGCAAGAGATATTGGAAAGTATTTTTGAAAAGAGACTCCCCGTCAGGCCAGGTGTCTATGTAAAACCGTATATAATATTACTGGGCTACGTTGCCATGAGGCCGGAGGAGTTTGTAAGGTCCATATATGCCGCCACGGTCCTGGCGCGGCCTGAAGAGGAGATAAGCCTTGTTGGAAGTTATTCTATAAGCGAACCGGCCGATGCGGCAGTCCATTACCGGCAGAGAGAGATACTATTCCGGGGCGAGAAACCTCTGTACAGATCCGAGACAGGATATAGCCACTGGGGCGAGGAGACCGGGGTCACCTTTAGCGAAGACGAAGATGCCGTAGCTAAGGTCGCGAAGGCGATGTCGATAATAGAGGCCAAAGCTATCCACAGCGGCTCCGGTGCAATAAGACAGGTATGGGACCGGATACGACCTACCATGACCATAGTATCCCTGATAGGGGCCAAAAGCATATATGCCGATCCCGACGATATGATCATAAGGCCTTACCACGCCGGCAGGAGAAGGCATGTGATGTATATACCGGAACTGTTTTTGGAGGATTTCGATATAGACGACGATGAAGATATGAACGAAATGGCCGAATATATATATCACGTTATGCACTGGTTCCATATCTATGAATCGGAGGAGAACGGCTCGGCCAGACAGCGTCTTAACGAAGAGACGGCGTTACTTACCAAAAGGGACGGTCGTCTGGGGCTTGTAGAAGCCGGTTACGTCCGCGCCAGGCTTCACTATCTTATGGAGGAAGCGGCCATAAAGATGTCAAAGGAGATACATGACCACGTTACAACTTACGCGCCATATAAGAATTGGCTTAGCGATATAAAAGAGAAAATAAAATCCACCGGTTTTAACCCGGGTAATCATATAGCCGAATTGAATGAAGTGATGAGGGTGTATCTTAAGTATGCTTATTCCTGCGAGCTTTTAGGGGCTGCGGACGAGGCTATGGAGTTTTATAAAGGCTCTCATGAAGCTGCGCGTATGATCCAGAGCTACGAATCGGATAACTCGGTTATTCCTATAAAACTGCAGGAACGTATGGTCATATTCTATCTGAAGCGCGGTATGTTTAAGGAATTCCTGAGAGAGCTGCGCGTTATGTTGACAGGCGATGGCTATCCGGAAATGCATTTGCGACCGGGGTCAAAATATTCCGATTCCCAAAAAGCGAGGAAGGCTCAGCTTGCGGATATGTTCTTGTACGCCGATTCGCGTATAGCATGCGCAAGATTTAAAAGAGAGATCGAGTATACGATTAATTACTATGCCAGCATAAATACGGATAAGGCTTATAGAAATATGCTTTTCTGGGCGCATCGCGAGGCCATCGCAACGATAGATAATTTTAAAAGATCGACGCCCATACTGAGACCCGCCGACTCCGAAGAGATCGAAAGGGCCGAAGAGTCTGGTGACAGGGCTATGCAAGAGGCGCTCCTCGACCGTTTCATAGCCAACAGCTTCGACATCTTGAGGAGGGTCCAGGACGGCATGCCTCTGGAAGAGGAGAGGATACAGGAGTTGTATATGTCGGGTATCCGGGTGTATAAGATGCCTTTAATAAGAGACCTCGTGAAGAAGCGGAAACAGCTATTGATGTATTTCGTACTTTTGAACATACACCCTACCGGTATAAGGGTGGGGTCTGCGATACGGAACGATGAAGCAAGGAGGTTCATGCTTTTCGAGGTATTTGCCAGTCCCGCGGAGGATGTATATAAGCCTGCCCTGGAGACCATAATAGAGGTCTTGGCTAAAGACGAGAGCCCCTCCGGCCACTTCCACCAGGCCTTCTATCCTCTTGTGACTGAATCTGCCAAGATGGACGGATTTGCCAATGCGTTACTTTCAATGCTTATACAATCATCGAAGGGCGAGATAGAGCTATTTACCATGGATGATCAGGTGAAATTTTTTAGTAAGGCCAAGGAGATAACGCTTGAACTATTTGAAGACGAAAGGCTCCCGCATCTCCGCACAGCCTTTTTAGAGGAGACCGTAGCCTTTGCCGCAGCAGAACCTGATGCGAGACCTGTCATGGATGATCTCTTAAAAGATTTGCGATTCGAAGCGGAGATTTTGAGGGCAGTCCAGGCCAGGCCGAACCTACGCGATGGTGACCCAGCTGGTTCAGGCTTGGGCGATATTTCCAAAGAGGTCTATTCCGTCGAGAACGGGCTTGGCCTTTTCGAGATGTACTTTAACTCGGGCAGAGGCCGTATATCTTTTGGACCGGGCGGGACTAGAGAGGTAAAAGAAGAAGGTCCGGCGTTCAATGTCGAAGAACAGCTTTTCCTGGCAAAGGTTTTGATGACCGTAGGGATAAAAGATATCCAGGCCCGTACGGGGATTATCCTGGAAGACCTTCTGGAAAGGATCGATAGATGGCATCCAGCAAATGCTGAATCTTCTCTCGGAGAAGCTGAGGCTATAATGGAGGAGCTTTCCGGCAGGGTCGGATATAGGATAAAATTCGGCAACAAGCTTTCCGGCATTGAATTCGTATTATCAAAAGAAGCGATGGCAGGATTACCGACGGTGCAGGGTTATAACTGGGAGGCTGGGGTGGAAGAGGGCATCCGGTCTCATCTATCGTCTTTTACCAATAAAGTTTTTCAAATAACCATAGGACAGGAATATTGCAGTGTCAATTTATATGACAAGAAGACTACGGTTGAAAAGGTGTTTGATAGGGTAAAGCCAGGTGTAGTGTTGGGTTTGGGTGACTCCAGCGTCGACATATCTTTTCTTTCATTGAAACCGGCAGGTGTCGATTACAGGCCTTACTATCTGGGCAGACCCGAAGATATAGATCCGGCTTCCGGTATAATTATCCCAGCAAACGGCAGGATTAATTCGGAGGCGGCTTATCTAATATTGAAAGAGGCGGTAGAAAAACATGAGCGTGGCGAAGAATTACTATCGGCGATAATAGCGGATGTTGACAATACATTGACTGCTGTAGACATGCCCATGGAGCCCAAGATGGCAGATCTCTTATCCAGAGCTATGGTTAGAGGGGTTTCGATACACCTTATAACCGGCGGAATCCCCAAGTACGGTCATTATGTGGAAAGGATAATCGATCCGCTTGAGAGTTCATTTATCTCTATAGTCAGGGGCCATGGGCAGACCGAAGATGCGATATCTCAAATAACAGAAGATGTTGAAGAGACGGAACCGGCCGGTCTTGCCAGGGAATATGCTATACCTAAGCTGGAAGAGCTGGCGGATTCTATACCGGATTCTATTATGTCGTCCATAAGACCCGGCAAGCCCGAAGATATTCCTTCCGTAGAAAAGCTATCCAGACTTATATTTGGTAAAGAGGCGGGCCTTAAATGGCGTCCATACCGGTATAATTCCGGTAAACCCATACTTGAAAACAGTAACGAGTTCTTATGGGTATACGCGGTAGATGAGGGTAGGGGTGAAGAGGTAAAGGGCTATGTATTCGGTATATATAATCCTGTGACTAAAGATGTTGTTATATGGGAAGCCGCAGTGGGCAAAAAATACCAGGATAAAGGTGTGGGGACCGCACTTATGATAAGGCTGGCTCGCAATATGCTAGCCAAGGGAGCGACTACTTGCACCATAGAGGTGGCCCAACCTAATATACTTGATGCGCTGGTCCGTTTCGGGTTCGAATATGTCGAGAGAGGCAATATAGGGCGTAGGTCAAAAGATAATAGCCTGGGTGTTTACCGATTGAAAATTATGCCTAAAAGGAACATGGTCGAGCCTGAAGCCACGACTGGCGCAGGCGCAGTAGATATGAATATTAAACCTGCGCCACCAGAGATCAAGGATATGCTCGACAGGACCCGTGGGGGTATTACAAGAGATAGTATGCCTACTCCGCAAGAAGTTCTTGCTGCAGCCGGGGTTGCATCTGCGGACTCAATTTTTGACTTTGCGGATGAAGATCCTTTCGCAGTGTTCGAAGATAGTGTTACAGATAGCGGATCCGAAAAAGGCGATGGCATATCGGCGGATCTTTTCAGTCTTGGAGAAGATGGGCAGGAGGATGATTTTACGGCAGCGTCCGATGAAAACGCAGCCGTTAAAAATCTGCCCATCGACGATCCTAAAGAGACTGATGACGAGATGCATGGATTTTTGTCGACAATACATTTGTTCGCGGAGAAACAGTATGCGGAACAGTCCGTAAACGGAGAACCTCATAAAATACTGATTGCGGAAGAGCTCTTTAATATCGAGGATGTTAGCATAGCGTTGAGAGCGGTTTTGAACGCTGCCCATATAGAGATATTGCCTTCGAAAGATATAAGGGATTTCGTCACTAGGGATAAGGACCCGTATTCCAGGCGTAACCTCGTGTATATATTAGGCAGGACCGAATTCAATTCTTTATGGAGAGAGTCACACATGATAAACGCAAACGCCAAGGTAGTAATTCTTGACGACGATTTCAAGGAGGCGCGGTATCTCTTCCTGGAGGCAATGATAGGATTTGCTTATGCGTTTATGAACCGGGACGAGTCAAGAATTCGTATATATGCCGAGTTACTCTTTGAAGAGACCGACCCGGATGGCGTGATTTCCGAGAAGATAGTCTCAATGCTTATGAAAGATGACTCGGTCGGATTGATTAATGTGGAATTAAGGTTTAAGACAATCCCCTACGACATCGAAAAACTTTCGGATTATAAAATCATGATGGAAGAGTACTTAAGGGCTGCGTGATATCAGCTCTTGGGTAAAAAATACGATTCATGGAGCTTCGTGTATACGGGGCCATGCGGGGTAAGAACGCTTTTGAATAGTATGACCGAAGAGATGATGTTGTAGGTAGTAGGTTGTAGGTGGTAGGAAAGAATTTTATCTTTCAAGACTGCTTTATTTTTTGGTGACCTGACCCGGCCTATAGTCAGATGCGCAGCGAATGGTCTTGTTTCTCCTGCGAAACCCATCTCCGATAAAGATATGTCTATCCTTGATGCAAGCTCTGCCGATTCCTTCGCGCCTTTATCCAGCCCCACCCAGATCACCTTCGGGAATTCTATCTTGGGGAATGCCCCTATATCCTTTAACGATATTTCAAAAGTCTTAAAGTTTTTGGCTATATTATCAAGTATTGATGTTACTTTTTCGACCTTATCTTCGGAGAGCTCTCCTAGAAACTTGAGAGTGAGATGGGTGTTCTCTTCGGAAACCCATTTGACATCGGCGCCGGAGTAGCGCAGATGGGATTGTGCCTGCGATAGGGTCTTTCGTATCTCATCTGAGAGTTCGATAGCGATGAAAGTCCGCATGTTAGGTTTATTGGGTTTGTTGGGTTTTTGAGTTTATTGGGTGGGTTCGTTGGGTTTCAATAATCTTTAATTCAATGCACCCAATAAACCCAAAAACGCAATCAACGCTATATATTCCGTCTGACTAAATCTAACGCCGCTTGCGACGACTGCCATTTTATATGTTCGCGCGAGCCGCCGAAACGGAATTCTTTAACAGTAGCTTTCAGCTTTCTGTTTTCTTCTTTCAGATTATCTTTATCCTGTTGAACTAAGGCTATATATACTAGTCCTACAGGCTTAGACCTTGTGCCTCCTGCGGGGCCGGCGATTCCTGTGATGGAGAGACCGATGTCGGAATTTGCCAGGGTCCTTATACCATGTGCCATTTCTAGAGCTACCTGTCTGGATACGGCCCCATAAGCCTTCAAAGATTTAGTCGAAACACACAAAACCCTTTCCTTGATAGTATTAGAATACGCGACCATTCCCATAAGAAAATAATCGGAGCTCCCGCTTACATTCGTTAACCTGTGAGATACCAGTCCTCCCGTGCAGGATTCAGCTATGGCGATGGTCTTTCCGCTCTTCCTTAATATATTTCCGGCCACGCTTTCCAAAGTGTCGTTATCATATCCAAATATAGAGTCCTTTAAGCGCGCATTGATCTTCTTCTCTATCGTGGCGATCTGCCGATCCGCTTGTCGGGCGCTTGAGGCCTTTGACATTATCTTCAATTCCACCTGACCGGGCTTGGCGTATATACCGACAGTCGTAGGGGGTTTCAGATTCAAAAGATCCCGCACCATGCCGTCTATGCGTGACTCTGCCTGCCCTGCTATATTGACAGTCCTGGACCTTATGACTGATGTCGCGCCGAGTTTCTTCTTCAAGTACGGGATTATCTCTTCATCGAACATCGGTTCTATCTCCCTCGGAGGGCCTGGCAGGCATATTATTATAGTGCCTTCGTAGTCGGCTATAAGGCCAGGAGCGCTGCCGACGTTATTCCTGATGCATATTAACCCTTCCGGGACGTATGCCTGTCGGATGCTCTCGCGCGGGAATTTTAAATGGCGGGACTTGAAATAAGATTTGACGTCTTTCAGGACCGACTTGTCCAAAACGAGGTCGCGGCCGATGATGGCGGCCAAGGTGCTCATGGTTATATCGTCGACGGTAGGACCAAGGCCGCCCGAGGTTATGACTATATCCGAACGGTAGGCCGCTTGTTTTATCGCGTCTATAAGGCGTCTTGGATTGTCACCTACGGTAACTTGATGGTATACGTCTACGCCTATGGAGGCAAGGCCCTGGGAAAGATATGCGGCGTTGGTATTTATGATGTGTCCGAGCAAGAGCTCGGTACCTATGCAGATTATCTCGGCTCGCATAAACGTATTATACAGGCTGAGAGGGGAGAGTAACAAGAAATTTTTCTACTTCCCGACAGACGGCGTTTACTTTTGGGTGTCCCTTCCGCTCGCCGCTCGCTCGGAATAGGCTTCCTCGCTCGCTGTCGTGAAATTTTTGATGGTAAAGCCTGTATCGGCATAATGTATCAAAAATTTCAAGATTCGCTCCAGGGAGCACCCAAAAGTTCTGCCTGTGACATTAAGGACAAGATTTCGACTAGTAGGAGTGGTAAAATTTTTGCCCAGCCTTGAATAATCCCACCAAATGGTCGGTATTGACGGGGGTCTTAAAACCCGAATTTTACAAAGAAAATTCGGGTTTTACGAAGTGAAATTTCCTTTGTAAATTTCAAGTCCCCCGGAGATACCGACCATTTGGGGGAACAATTCACGATGGCAAAAATCCTGAATAGGGATATTTTTTTAAAAAATTTTGCAATAATTTTGCCGCGAAAAGCGTCTATATATAGGGGGTCGCACATTGAACATCCACATAAACTTACCCGGCTCGAATTGGCTTTACAAAAAGGAGGTGGTATATGTATAATACATAGGTCCAGAAAGAAGCTAATTATATTATATAAATGTCATTGGTCAATATTTAAAAGGAGACTAAAAAATGGTCAAAACAAAGCTAAAAGAGAAAGAATCCGTAAAACACGACACATCCAAGCATGAGCCGTCTAAAGCGGAAGTGAAGGCTGCGGAGGCTGCAAAAGAGGCCGCTCATGCGGAAAAGGTTAAAGAGGAGAAGACAAAGGCGCTTAATATAGCGCTTGAGCATATCGAAAAACAGTTCGGGAAGGGCTCTATAATGACCCTTGGGCAGGACTTTAAGCTGGATGTGCCGGCTATTTCGACAGGTTCAGTCACTCTTGACGTGGCGCTTGGGGTAGGTGGAGTGCCCAGAGGAAGGGTCGTGGAGATATTCGGTCCGGAATCGAGCGGCAAGACCACACTTACACTCAGTATAATAGCCAATGCCCAGAAGGCCGGAGGCCAGGCGGCCTTTATAGACGCCGAGCACGCTTTCGATCCAACTTATGCAAAGAAGATAGGTGTAAATCTTGATAGCCTTTTAATGTCGCAGCCGGACAACGGTGAGCAGGCGCTTGAGATAACCGAGACCCTCGTAAAGTCCAATGCCTTAGATGTAATAGTCGTGGATTCCGTCGCCGCTCTTACTCCCAAGGCAGAGATCGAGGGTGAGATGGGAGATTCCCATATGGGTTTGCAAGCGCGTCTTATGAGCCAGGCGCTGCGTAAGCTTTCCGGCGCGATAGCGAAGTCCAAGACATGCGTCATATTTATCAACCAGATACGCGAAAAGATAGGTGTCATGTTCGGCAACCCCGAGACTACGCCCGGAGGTAGGGCGCTTAAATTCTACTCTTCTGTAAGGATAGACCTGCGTCGCATAGCATCCCTTAAGAAGGGCGAAGAGGCGGTTGGTAACCGTGTCAGGGCTTCGGTAGTTAAGAATAAGGTGGCGCCGCCGTTCAGGAAAGCTGAGTTTGATCTGATGTTCGACGAAGGCATATCAAAGTCAGGCTCAGTACTGGATGCAGGAGAAGCCTCCGGCGTTTTACAGAAGAGCGGGGCTTGGATACTTTATGGCGAGGAGAAGTTGGGCCAGGGTAAGGAAAATGCCAGGATGTATCTGAAAGAGAACCCGAAACTTCTGCAAAAGCTGGAAAAGGAAATTTTGTCCAAGGCGATAGCTTCATAGCTACAAGCCTGGGACTTAAGGTTGAAAGTGGTCACCAAAGAATCT
>JAGOLR010000096.1 GCA_017993955.1 Candidatus Omnitrophota bacterium | reverse complement strand
CGATTACGATGTGGTATCCTCCAGCACCGGAAAAGATGTGATTGATATAATAAAGAAGCAAAGGCCGGACGCGGTGCTTCTGGATGTGATGATGCCTGAGGTTGATGGACTGAACATATTAAAGCAGGTAAGGTCGTTTGACGAAACTATCCCTGTTTTTATCGTAACGGCCTTTTCTAATGAAGAAAGAATAAAGCTGGCAGGTAAGTTCAACGCCTCGGGAGTTATTTTAAAGTTCAGCGATAACATGGTGGGTGAGATAAAGCACCTGACGAAAGCAATAGGGGTAGCTGAAAAATACAGGAAATAAGCTTTAAAACCGGTCTCGAATGTACAACTATCACGCCGATATAGTATGGTTAGCGAACAAAATAATGTTCGTGGTAATCATGTCCACGATCCTCGTAACACTCGCCTGCGTTATCCTTAAAAATAATCTATGGACAAAGCGCCGCGACGCGTTAAATAGGATAAAGCTCAACCTGAGCGAGATCGTGCTTGCCCGCCAGTCGATATCCCAGGATGTATGCTATCCTCTGATAACCAATATCACGACCGAACAATTTATCGATATAGTTACAAATCGCAGAATAGAGGCTGAGTTTTTCAATGATAAGGAAAAGGATTTCTTCATACACTGTTTCAGCAACTCCGAGACACTGTCCCGGCTCCAGAAAATAGCCCGAAGCTCGAGAAATAAATGGCGCAGGATAGAGGCCATGCTTGCGCTTGGGTATACCAAGGAGCAGTCCTCGATCGACATACTTAAATATGCCATTTCCAGCAAGGACAGTGATGTGGTTTATTTTTCCATGATCGCGTTGGGGCAGATAAAAAATACCCGAGCTGCCCATCCTCTCCTGGAACTCTTGCGAAAGGATCCTTCCAAAGGTTACAAGATAGTATCCATCCTGGAAAGCTTCCCGGCTGAGATATCGCCTGAAGTAGCCAAGTTAACCGATTATCATGATCCGCTGGTCAGGTATTGGGCGCTTAGACTGTTGTCCAAAATGAAACCGACCGATTACATAAGCCAAATAGAAAAACTTATCCGCGATCCTGATATGGGAGTACGCGCAGCCGCATGCGACTGTCTAGCCGAGACAAGAAATAGCGGCGTAACGCCGGCATTGCTTAGATGCATGAAAGATGAAAGCTGGCTTGTCAGGAGCCGCGCTATACTCGCTCTTGAAAAGATCAAAGGCAGAGAGGCGCTGCCGGAGGCGCTGAAACTGATCAACGACGCCTCGTGGTCGGTTCTTGATGCGATAAGAGAGATCATGGTATTACATATAGACACGGCCTTACCCTACATAGAGAAGTTTCTGGAGGGCAAAGATGAGGTATCGAAAAAATACTCGGTTATGGCTCTTGAGGATTCCGGCTACATAGTAAAATTACTTACCGCCGCGGTCGCCGAAGGCGACAAAAGTAACGCCATGCGTCTACTGAAAGACATAGTAGATTCCCGGGTCCGTTTCGGGCTTGAAGCGGCGATGTCTCATCTGGAACCATCCCTGCGAATTAAAGCCCACAAGATCATCGATAACATAGGAAGTGTCGGATAATATGAATATAGCCGGATTTATCTATACCATATTCCTTCTATCCCTTGCATATTTCCTCATACTGACCCTCTATTATATATTCCTGGCCCTTGTAGGATCCATGGAGGAGTTGCGTAAGATGATCCAGGGGGAGGATGAGGATTATTCTTTACTCTATTTCTCCCCTCTTCAGATGGCGGTCACATTTGTAGTCCCGGCCCGCAATGAGGAAGAATGGATAGCCGATTCGTTGAAGTCTATCATAAATATCGATTACCCTACATTCGAGGTAGTGGTCGTTAACGACGGCTCGACAGATAAGACAATGGATATACTTAACGGATTATTAAAACTCACCCCCATCGACATGATGTATGCAAAACATTACAGTGACGGAAGGGTCCGCGGGGTATTAAAAAGTGAAAAGTACCCCAATATAACTGTCGTAGACAAGGACGCGGGGAATAAGAAGGCCGGAGCCGTCAACGCCGGGCTCAACCTGGCAAGAACCGAATATGTATGCATAATCGATGCCGACACGATACTCGAGAGAGATTCCTTGAAGAAGGTAATGGCCCAGATAGCAAAGGAGCCCGACAAGATAATAGGAGCCGGAAGTTACTTCGGATTGGTCAACGGTTTTAAGATAAAAGACGGGACGATAATGGAGCATAGTTTCTCCTACAACCCGTTGGTGGCATATCAAAATATCGAATACATGAGATCTTTTATAGGTAACCGCCTGGCTTGGAGCAGATATAACGCCATGCCTAACGTGGCCGGGGGATTCGGAATATGGCGTAAAGATATCCTGTATGAACTGGGTGGCTACTCTAAAGAATTTACGTGCGAGGATATTGAGCTTACATTCAGAGCTCATGATTATGTAACAAAGAACAAGGAAAAGGGCTATAAGATAATAATGCTTCCTTACAACGTAGGATGGACGGAGGGACCCAGCACAATACCTGCGCTCATATCCCAGCGCAACCGCTGGCAGCGGGTAACAAATGAGACTATATGGCATTATAAGTATATGGCCCTTAACCCGAAGTTCGGGTTTTTCGGATTCCTTACCATGCCCTATTTCATACTATATGAATGTCTTGGAGTCTTTATCGAAGTTATAAGCGTATCTTTAGTGGCGGCGGGATGGATAATGGGGGTGCTAAATTTAAATGTATTTATCGCATTTTTCCTATTCATGCTTTTGTCCCAGTCGTTCGTATCGCTATTATCAATATTAACAATAGTAGAACACAGAAAGATATTTAAGCTCCGTTACGTTATGTACATGACGATGCTCGCGCTGACCGAATTCTTCTTCTATCGGTGGCTAATATCTGTGGCGAAGATCCTCGGAACAATAGACTTCTTTTTATCCAAAAAACAATACGATCAGTACGAAAGACCAAAGCGAGCTTAACCCCACCATATCCGGCCTTCTATAATACCAGGGCTTTTCAAAAAGCATAAAATATTTGATAGATGGATTTTTAATGCTATAATAGGACTCCATTTTAAGCTGGCGTAGCTCAGCCCCCTCACCTCATACTAAGGGGACGAGTTCCGCTAATCGTATTAGCTGGCGTAGCTCAGCCCCCTCACCTCATACTAAGGGGACGAGTTCCGCTAATCATATTAGCTGGCGTAGCTCAGTCGGTAGAGCAGCGGTTTCGTAAACCGCAGGTCGATGGTTCAAATCCATTCGCCAGCTCCATTCTGCTTCGCCATCTAACGGGTAAAACTTGGGTATGGCTTCGCAGAAATTAATAGAATCTGAAGGTCCTACGAAGCCCTACCGTATTTATGTATTGAAGGGCGAAGTCACCACCCGCCAGCTCCATTCTGCTTCGCCATTCAACTATCGCTGATAGATGCCTTGGCATATGTAACGCGTAAAAAACAAGAGGCGAGTTTTTGTCTCGCCCCCGGCTGGCCCATATCTTATTTATAAATTATTAGTTACAACTCGAAGGAGTCTCGCTCCGTGGAACGTCTGCGGAATATCCCTATTTCATATTACTCTCGCTCGTTGCGCGCTCATTATTCCCACCGATAGGAGGTGATGTAACAATCTCACCTATTGGTTCCGAATCCAAGTTCTGTATCTCGTCGTTTTTAAAGAATGCTTTAAATCCTGTGCTGTCCCTACCGCCTATCTCGACCCAAATGCCATCCTCATTTTTTTCTATGATATCTCCGGTTATGCTCTTTCCGCTTTTTAGTTTAATTGTGGCGCTGCCTTTCCTAGAGCCACTGCCAAAGATACTGGTCGATTCGGTTTTATCAGACGATAAGGTAGAGCTATAAGATGGATACGAAGAACCGCTAGAGAAAAAGCTTTTAGTGTTATAACTTGATCTGGAAGACGCATTGTTTGAGGATCCCGTAGATTCACCAATCCTCCTGGTATGAGGCCTTACATATGTTCCATCCTTTTTAGTGTATCCTTTCACCTTTATTTCCCGGCCATACAAATCGATTATTACCGATATAGACAGAATCACCGTTATCAGAATAACCCAGCTTGGTATTCTAATTTTTTTCAAAAATTTCATCAAGCCTCCGGCCTGCTAATGACTTCGGAGCTTCGGGGACGGTTCATTCGGGAACAGTCTATCACTGCGCGTCAACAGGTAGATTATACCGCCTTAATATGGTAAGGACAAGCCATAAAAAAGGGCTGAACGGTTAAGCCCAGCCCTGAGGAGATATTTGATAGAGGATGCTAGGAGAGTTTCTTTTTTCGCCTTAATAACGATGTTGCTATACCACCAATACCAAAAAGGAACATCGTAGCTGGTTCGGGGACGACTGTTTGTTCGGCATTGTAAGTGAAATTGTCCATCAGCCACCAGCGCTGCTCTTGTGATGCTATTAATTCAAGTCTGTTAATACCATACAGTTCGGCCGAACAATATGTCCAATCATTGGTCAGGGTACGGGTAACGTTTCCGACAAGAGTTGAGCCGTTATAACCTTTCATGGTGATCGTCGTGGAACCCCATTCTGATACGTAAATTTCTCCGGTGTTATAATTTTGGTCCAGCCATGGAAGAAAATATGCCCCATTAAAATCGAAATTTGTGCTGCGGGTCACTGTTGTGGTCAAAACACCATATCCGTTAAACACGGCTTTAGAACTGGATGGAAAAGGACGATTTGCAGACCCGTAGTTCCCTTCCGGGATAGCATAAAAATTTGAATCCCATACGAACCCGGCATAATCAGAATTAATCGGCATGCCTTCGTTGCCTTGCGTTATATCTTCAAAACCCAAAACAGTTGCTTCCGCTGCTTGTATGCCCAATAACAGCGTTGCTGCAAAAAGTAATACAAGTGATGCGCTTTTAATATGCCGGCTCATTTATAACCCTCCTTTTAAGTTGGTATTTGCAGAAATCAGCAATAAAGCTACAAATATATTAAAAAGCAATAACCGTGCCAGAATAGCCTAATTTTCAGTATTTATAAATACTTATAGATAAAGGAGATACGAAAAGTATGGCATACTATGACAGGATTGGCTGTATAACCCATTGTACATGATCATCTTCTTATATGCACTACACGGGAATGGGTCGGGCTATGATCTTAGGAAATATTGAAGGTCAGGTCCGTTGGGGGCAGGCCTGGGATTACCGCGGGGACGCTTCCGAAATTACCCGCAGTACCGTTCCCTAATTTTTATTTCATGAGGCATATCTTTTACTTCTACCCATCTACCCGGCTTTATGTCGGATAGGCTAAATGGCCCGAATCTCGTTCTGATGAGACGTTTGACAGGCC
>JAGOLR010000017.1 GCA_017993955.1 Candidatus Omnitrophota bacterium | reverse complement strand
TTTATGTTAGAGATACAAGTTCTTATTGTGTTTATGATACTGGCCGCGTTGATCGCCGTGCAGGCCAAAGACCTGGTTTCGAGCGTAGTGGCTATCGGAGCCGTAGGTATAGGCCTTAGCATGGCCTTCCTGGTGCTTAAAGCCCCGGATCTGGCCATCACGCAGCTTGTAGTAGAGATATTGAGCCTTATAATGCTCGTGAGGGCTACCATACGCCGAGATCTTCCTTTCAGCACATCCGGCAGGTGGCTTTTTAATACCATAGGGACGACCATTTTCATAACCGCTTTTTTAGGAGTGGCGATACTGGCGTTAAAAGACCTGGGCGCTTTTGGCGCGCCCGGGATGAAGGTGTCGAAATATTATTTGGATTGGGCCGCTTCCAGGCCCGGGAATGAGAACGTGGTGGCCGTGATAATGGGGAAGTTCAGGGCTATAGATACGCTGGGCGAGATGACGGTACTTTTTGCCAGTATAGTAGGAGTACTGGCGGTCGCTCGTAAAAACGCGAAGGAATAGCTGATAAATATGAAGAAGAGTAGCGAAAAAGGGATGTCGGTTATAGTCAAGACCGTCTCCCGTCTGACGCTGGGCTTTATACTGCTATACGGAATCTATATAGCATTGAACGGCCATAGGGCAACCGGCGGGGCCTTTGCCGGCGGTGTCATCGCTGCGCTATCCTTCATCCATATAATGCTGGCGTTCGGTAAAGAGGTGGCTTTGAGGAAGCTCCATTCGCATGTTATGAGAATGACGATAAGCGGGGCGGCTATAGTATTCCTGGTTATGTCGGCGGCGGTTTTTGCGGGGATGAAGATCCATGCCGAAACCTTGATCCCGGTATCGGAAATGCTGGTCGTATCCGGCGGGCTTTTCGCCATATTCGTGGCGCTTGTTTTACTGAGTAAAACTGACAGGGATGCAGAATAATATGACCGCTTATATACTTTGTCTTATTTTATTTTCAATAGGCCTTTACGCCACGGTGCGAAAGCGTAATCTCATAAAGATAATAATCGGCATAGGTATCATGGAATACGCCGTAAACCTTTTTATAGTTTTGGGGGGTTATAAGACAGCCGGACGTTCACCTATATTCTCGCGCGAACAAACGGTGTTGAACATGGTAGACCCTCTGCCGCAGGCTATGGTGATGACGGTGATAGCTATAGAGGTATCGATACTTTTGCTTTTGGTCGCCATAGCCATAAAGGTCTATGATAAGTACGAGACCTTTGATATAACAAAGATAAACAACTTAAAAGGATAGATCGTGCTACCTTTTTTCATAACTTTGCCTCTTGCTGCAGCATTCCTGGTATCTTTGGCCGGCAGGTTCCATAGGCGTGTGGTCGAGATCATGCCTTCGGTCATATGCCTGATCCTCTCTTATATGGCTTGCGTCATAGCTTACAGGGTCTCTGCGGCCGGCGGTTCGATAACCTATAAATTGGGAGGATTTGCTCCCGGCATCGGTGTGTCTTTAGTTGCCGACGGTCTTTCTGCGTACATACTGGTCATCGCTAACTTTATCTCGCTGGCGGTGGCCTCGTATTCGATAGGATACATGAGAAGCTATACAGACACATGGAAATATTATACCCTTCTCATGATAATGGTAGCCGGTGTTAACGGCGTGATACTTACCGGCGACATATTTAATATGTTCGTTTTTCTTGAAATAGCCTCCATAACCATGTATGCCCTGGTAGCGTTCGGCAATGAGGATGGCGCTCTGGAGGCCTCGTTTAAATATGCCGTTATGGGATCAGTTGCCTCGAGCCTTATGCTTCTGGGGATAGCCTTCCTTTATAATTACTCATCTACTCTTAATCTTACCGAGATATCCGCGGCGGTATCCTCGAAGACGGGGGTTGCGGCAGTAAAATTGGCAAGCGCATTATTCTTTGTGGGATTGGCGTTTAAAGCGGCGCTGGCGCCTTTTCACGCCTGGATGCCGGACGCATATTCGAATGCGCCCGCCACGATACCTGCCATGTCATCCGGCGTCCTGGTCAAAGCCCTGGGCGTATACGCTTTGGCAAGGCTTTTTTTCAATGTATTCGGCGTCGATAAATGGGTATCGCTTATACTTGTAACCCTTGCGGTGCTATCTATGGTGCTCGGCAGTCTGCTGGCTTTCGGACAGAGCAATGTCAAAAGGCTTCTGGGATTTTCAAGCATAAGTCAGATAGGATATATATTTTTAGGTCTTGGAATAGGGACCCCTCTATCCATAACAGCAGCCGTTCTCCATATCTTTAATCATAGCGTGGCAAAGTCCCTCCTTTTTATTAACGCCGGTGAGATGGAGAAGTCATGCCCAGGCCCCGACGGGAAGATCCCGCAGGCGGTAGATGTAAGGCCCGCGGTTCGGCTTTCCAGTCTGGCAGGAGTTTTATCTATTTGCGGCGTGCCGCCATTTGCGGGTTTCTGGAGCAAGCTGCTTATAATAATATCGTGCTTACAGGCCCGCCGCCCCGGCCTTGCTTTTATAGCCGCTCTGGTGAGTATGCTTACAATAGCGTATTATTTTAAGGCTTACGCGCCGTTCGTATCCGGCAGGGCCGCACCCGTTACAGACAAAGGCCGCATACCGGCCGGATCTGTAGCGTTAACCAATTCGATCCTTTTCGTATTGGCTATGGCGGCCTTATTAGGAGGATTATTGTTACTTCCGGGATACGGAAAGCTTTTGGTGAGTCAAGCATCTTCGGTGTTGATAAATGGAGTGGGGCATATAGCTCCTATTATGGGGTCGCTTAAATGATTATAGCCGCGGGATTGTCCGCGTTATGGTTTTCAGTTTGGGTTTTACTTTCATGGCCGCCCAGCACGGGCCAGGTGGTCGCAGGATTCTTTGTGTCTTTATTCGTGACCTTTATGACCATAGATCTTTTTGAGAAACGATCCGGGGGGGAGGGCGCCAAAGGATTATCGTATTTCTTAAAGATACCGGTCCGGATATTCTGGTTTGTTATTTATGTATTCGTATTCATATGGCAATGCCTCAGGGCAAATATAGATGTCGCTTTCAGGGTCGTCCATCCCGGCCTTCCCATACGCCCAGGGACGATAAAGATCAAGACGGATCTAAAATCAGACACGGCCATAACTCTACTTGCGAACTCGATGACGCTCACTCCTGGCACGACTACTATAGATGTAGATAAGGATTCGGGTTATCTTTATATCCACTGGTTGTGTGTTAAGGAGTTATCCGGCGCGCCGTGTCAGCTGCCCTCGGCCAAAAGATATGAGTGGTTATTAAAAAGGGTATTTGAATAAGATATGAATAGAAACTTAAGGTGGTTGATAGGGCTTATAGCGATAATAGTTGTGATCGCGGGCGTGATATTCATGCCGGTTCCTTCTATGCTTGCCTGGCAGTCAAATTTCCTGGCCCGAAGCTTCCTGTGCCTTCTCGTATCGGCGTTTATGAGCCTTTACCGTGTCTTGAGGGGACCTACAGCGCCCGACAGGGCTGTAGCTATAGATATGCTTGGCATACTAATAGTCGGTTTTTGCGCCATTTTAAGCATACCTACAGGCAGAGACTGGTATATAGACATAGGCATAGCCTGGGCGCTGCAGAGTTTTATAGGCGTCATGGCCCTTGCCAAATATCTGGAAGGAAAAGATTTTGATGAATGAGACCATAGGGTACATCCTGATCGTGGTGGGTATAGCTTTTAATTTTTTAGGATGCCTCGGACTTATGCGGCTTCCCGACGTTTATAACCGTCTCCAGGCCGCCGCGAAGTGCGTTACTTTGGGGACGTGCGGGATATTGCTGGGGCTATTCTTTTTTAAAGGCCTTTCCGCTACGGGTGTCAAAGCGTTGCTCTGTATAGTTTTTATATTGCTTACAGCGCCGGTCTCGGCGCACGCGCTTGCCAGGGGCGCTTACTTTTCCGGCGTTAAACCATGCAAAGAGACCGTTATAGATGAATACGAAAAAGACGTGGTATCCTAAATAAAAGGTGGCACCATGGATATACAGGGGATAAGGGTCGAGGCGCTTGCGATGGCGGATAAGATCCACGAGATGCTTGAGCTTATCCAAAAAGGTTTTATGGAAAATAAGCTCGAGATACTTACTAAAGCCATGGAAAAAGAGAGGGAGCTGAATGACTCAGAAAAGGCCCTGACCAAAAAGGTGCTGGAGCTTTCGGTCCCGAACAAGAGCGAGAATCTCAGGAAGGATCTTCTCGTTCTCGAACAGATGATAGTTACATTCGAGCGGATGGGGGATGAGGCCTCTAACCTTGTCGAGCGTATAGAGATAAAGGTCAGCGAGAGGCTTCTATTCAGCGAAAAAGGCGTAGAGGAATTCAACGAAACTTACGGCGCAATGCAGAAGTCGGTCGATATGATGAGGCGTTTTCTGAAAGGCGGGGATACTACGTTAAAAGACAGGATCATAGATAACGGTTTCCACGTCAAGGAGCTGGTGGAGCGTTACCGAAAAGACCACACGGACAGGCTTTTAAGCGGGCTCTGCACTCCAATGGCTGCGAATATGTTTTTTGATATGCTGGACTATACCGGTAATCTTGCAAGGCACGCGTCAAACGTAGTGAAATTATTCTAGAGAGTATATGAGATATCCGAAATTACGGGAATTGAAAGAGGCTATAAAGGCCATATTTATCGGTCCTTACACTGACCGTAAGGCACGTGAATCTGCAAAGCGTTTCAGGGGCAAACCGGTCTACTCGGATGAAGGTTGCATAGCCTGTACCGCGTGCGCTCTCGTATGTCCGGCCAGGGCGATAGAATTTAAAGACGTTGTGCAAAAGGACAAGGCGACCAGGAAGATGGTTTTGCATCTGGATGAGTGTCATTATTGCGGCCAGTGCAGCTCTTTGTGCACGACGAGGGATGACAACCCGCCGGGATTGCGTCATACCACCGAATTCGACCTGGCGGGTTTCGACAGGGCTTCCATGGTTTCGGCTACCGAAGAAAAGGATCTGGCCATATGCGAAGTCTGCGGCGATATAATAACCGCCAAGGCCCATCTCGAATGGATCGCCAAGAAGCTCGGGCCGGCGGCTTTTTCCAACCCGACCCTTTTTATGGCCTCGATGAAGAAGATGGGGTTTGCCGAAGATATATTTCAAGCGGCCAAGGACTATGTTCTCAGGTCCGACAGGATAAAGGTGCTCTGCGCAAAATGCAGGAGAAAGATCACGCTTGAAAAGTTTTAACGATCCTTCATCCGAGGATCTCAGACTATCCATAAAAAGCATGATACGAGGCAAGGCCGTTGTCGTGGGGTTGGGTAATATTATCCGCGGAGATGACGGCCTTGGCCCGAAATTGATCGAGTTATTGAAAGAAAAGAGATTAGACATACCTCTTTTTGATTGCGGTACCGTCCCCGAAAATTACATATTCCCCATACTGTCTACCTCGTGCGATACCGTTATACTGGTGGACGCGGCAGATCTCGGGATGAGGCCGGGCAGCTCCAGGGTATTCGGGCTGGATGAGATAGCCAACGTCAGTTTTTCCACGCATAATCCTTCTCCGCGTCTCTTTACCGATCTCCTTAAGACCGGAAAAGAAAATATGAATATATTTGTAGTGTCGGTCCAGCCGAAATCTATGGAGCTGGGCCAGCCTCTAAGCGAAGAAGTCCTTAAGGGCTTGGACGTCCTGGCAGAGGCTATTGCAGGAGCAGTTTGACCGGTAATTTGCCTTGGTCGGTTGGCCTATGATAAAACCCCGCATACAAGAGATCCGCCATCTCCGCTGTCCCGAATCAATATTCAACTCTATATCGGGCATCCCTTACAGTTTCTTTCTGGACGGCAGATGCCCTAACCGCAGGCTTTCCGAGTATTCCATCCTGGGTTGGGACCCATTCATGATATTCCGCAGCAAATTCCGCAAGATCGATATGGCCTGGCGTGACGGAAGACGGGAATCGATCGAGGCCGACCCGTTCGTGGTCCTCGAAGATATCTTGAGCCGTTACCGGACCGCAAAGCCCGGGAACGGCATGCCTTGTGCGGGAGGCGCGGTAGGATATTTTTCTTACGATCTGAAAAATTTTTTGGAGGAGCTTCCGGATATCGCCCGGGACGATATGGGTATGCCTGATTGCGTATTGGGTTTTTATGATACGGTGATCGTGACAGACCATAAGACCACGAGATCCTATATTGCGAGCTCAGGTTTTCCGGAAACTTCCGCGGAAAAAATAAGATCCCGTCAGATAGAACGTATAAAGGAATTTAAGAAGGTCATATCGTCGTGTAAAGAGTGGATACCGCCATGGAACGGGCGAGCCGTTTCTGTAAGTTCCAATATTTCCAAGGCGGCATATTTCAAAGCCGTCGGTAAGGCAAAAGAGTATATACGAAAAGGCGACATATATCAGGTCAACCTGTCCCAGAGGTTTTCAGCCGATCTGACGATGGAACCCTCGGTGTTGTACAGACGCCTTAATGCTGCAAGTCCCGCGCCGTTTTCATCGTATCTTAATTTCGATGATATAAAGGTTGCTAGTTCCTCGCCGGAGCGTTTTTTGCGTAAGAAGGGTAGGCATATCGAAACGCGGCCGATCAAAGGGACCCGCCCCAGAGGCGCGGACAGATTTTCCGACGAGAAATTACGCAAGGCTCTCGCGGAAAGCCCGAAAGATAACGCGGAGCACGTGATGATAGTCGACCTTGAGCGTAACGACCTTGGCAGGATATGCGAATACGGCAGCGTGAGGCCCGCCGAGAATGCGATCATCGAGGAGTATCCCAATGTCTTCCATATGGTTTCTACCGTAACAGGGAGGTTGAAAGAAGGAGTCTCGGCAGTACAGGCCTTGCGCGCGACGTTCCCCGGCGGCTCTATAACGGGTGCTCCGAAGATAAGGTCTATGGAGATCATAGAAGAGCTTGAACCGGTGAAGAGGGGTTTATATACTGGAGCTATCGGGTATATATCGTTTGACGGCGACATGGATACATCGATAGCCATAAGGACTTTTATCGTGAAAGGCCGGAAGGTCTACTTTTCGGTAGGGGGCGGTATAGTCTCCGATTCGGATCCTGAGTCGGAATACATGGAAACGCTTTACAAGGCTCGGGGTATGATGGAGGCCCTCGGTCTTTCGGATATGGCGGATATGAAAACACAAAAACAGACAGTAAAGGTATAAATATCATATATGGAAAAGATCTGGATAAGCGGCAGATTCGTAGGTACGCCTTCCGCTAAGATCCCGGTGACAGACAGAGGATTTCTGTATGGAGACGGTGTCTTCGAGACTATGCGCAGCTATGCCGGCGTAGTTTTCAAGCTCGAATCTCATCTGTCGCGATTATATAAAGGGATGGCTTCCCTTATGATAAGCGAACCATGCGGCATGGAAAAGATGAAGAGCCTTATATATAAATCGATGAAGATGAACAAGCTAAAAAATGCTTATATAAGGGTAAGCGTGACAAGAGGCGAGGGACGTTTTGGTATAACCTATAAAGACAAATTCATCCCGAATCTTGTCGTAGTGTCAAAAAGCTTCGAGGGCTACCCTGAAAGCATGCACAAAAGCGGTATAACCGCTAGGATAGTTTCGGGCCTGAGACAGAACGAGCACTCGTTCATATCAGGCATCAAGACCATGAACTTCCTTCCTTATATATTGGCCAGGCTCGAGGCCAAGGAAGAGGGTTTCGACGAGGCCATACTCCTTAATACGGCAGGGCATGTCGCCGAGGCCTCGACGAGTAATTTATTTATAGTAAAAAATAACGCGATCATCACTCCGTCGCTTGACAGCGGTATACTGCCGGGTATAACAAGGAATGTCGTCGTGACGATAGCCAGACGCCTGAAGATACGCCTGGCGGAGAGGCGCCTGCGACCGCAAGAACTTGGAAGCGCCGATGAGGTGTTTCTTACGAATTCCCTGGCCGAAGTGATACCGGTGGTAAAGATAGGCTCGAAACGCATAGGCTCCGGGGTGCCCGGGGATATCACCAAACTTCTCCATATTTCCTACCAAAAAGAAGTAATAAAATCCACTATATTGTAAACCTATAACCAACTTATAGGTTGACAATTACCCTGGCTGGAATATAATCGAGAGATGCGCAAGTTTACAGTCTCCTTTTTTCTGTGCGTAGCCTTCTCTTTTTTTTCTTCTGCTTGGGCGTCTACCACCCTTGAACGTATCGTAGTGACGCCATCGCGGACCGGGTCTTCATCCGAGCGTTCCGGGCGTTCTGTCACGGTCTTGGACGAGTCCATGATGAAGTTCTCTGTTTACGATGCCATCCCGGATTCTATAGGAGAGATAGGGGGAATCGACGTAAGGCGTCGCGGCGTTGAAGGCGTTCAGGCGGATATCAATATACGCGGCGCGAACTTCGAACAAAACAGCGTCCTCGTAGACGGAGTGAAGATAAACGACCCGCAGACAGGCCACTTCACCATGGACCTTCCGCTTACCGCCATGGACGCCGGCAGGATCGAGATATTGAAGGGTCCGGCCTCGGCGCTTTACGGGCCGAACTCTTTCGGCGGCACTATCAATATAATCACAAAAAGGCCTTCCGGCAGGAACCTTGCCGTAATGGCGGAAGGGGGATCGTTCGATTACGTATCGGCAGGAGCTTCTTTGGAATATCCTCTGGGGCCTATCAATAACCGTTTCTCTTTCGAAGGCCGGCATTCCTCGGGTTATATGAACGATACGGCATTCGATATCTTCGCGTTCACAGATAAGGCCAGCGTAGATACGTTTCTGGGCGTTTACGATCTTATGTTCGGGTACCAGAAGAAGGATTTCGGAGCGTCCAATTTTTATTCCAACCTGTATCCGGATGAAGAGGAACATACGGACACCAGGTTTTTTAATATAACAGGCGAGGCGGAGGCGGGTGATCTCAAAGTCGCACCGAAGCTCTTCCTCCGAAGGCACCGGGATAAATTCATGTTGGACCAGAACAGACCCGGATGGCAGACCAACTATTCCACAAACTATACCTATGGCGGCGAAATCAATTTTGTGTTCGAGAACGAGATATTGGATGCTGCCTATGGAGCGGAGGTGGCCCAGGATACCATAGATTCCACAAATATGCAGACCCATTCAAGGACGCGGGACGGGGTATATATCGAGATATCGCCTCACTTGCACGAAAGGCTCGATCTGAAATTCAGTTTCAGGGAAGATTACTCCACGGATTTTGGGTGGGAGTATGCGCCTCTCGTGAACGGTTCTATAGAAATATTTAAAGGTTTAAATATCCGGGGGGCTATAGGAAGGGCGTACAGGGTTCCCACATTTACAGATCTCTATTATAACGACGTGGCGAATAGGGGGAATCCGAATTTACGTCCGGAGACCTGCTGGTCGTATGAGGCTGGACTCGATATCTCCGCATCTTTTATCGATTCGGGTCTAACTTTCTTCCACAGGGATTCATCGGATACGATAGACTGGATACGTTTGAATAGCAGATCACCATGGAGGGCGGCCAATATCGGTTCTGCCGACGCAAACGGAGTCGAAGCGTATCTTTCCATATCCCCCAGGAGACTATTTAAGGATCTTCCTTGCGAGAGGGCCTTCCTGGATTATACAGCCGTAGACACATATGCAAAGCATGACTACCTGTCTAAATACGCCCTCGACTATCTTAAACAGGAGATAACGTTCGGTTTTGAATGGCATATTTTGGGTTTCCGGAACAATTGGGTGCTGAATTACAAGAAGCGGGTGGGACAGGTAGGGTATGCGGTATGCGATATGAAGTTAGTTAAAGATATATTCAAAAAAGGCTTATTGCAGTTCGAAGGTTTTATCGAGATCTCCAATCTTACAGATACCGGATATTCGGAACAGTCCGGCGTCATGATGCCTGGCCGGTGGATCAAGTCCGGCGCCCGCCTCGAATTCTAGGGTCGGTTTCCGTTGACAGCCCGGTCTATTTATAGTAAGCTGTATCGCAAATATATTACACATTTACGCGAAACCTAAGGAGAAGGCAATGGCTAATGCAAACACCATATATCGTAATAATGAAATTATAACCGATAAGCGTTCTATATACGCTATAGGCGTGATATTCTTTATATTGGCTACTATCTTAGGGGCCTATGTACGCATACCCGTTCCCGGAAGCCCGGTTCCTATAACATTGCAGACCTTCTTTGTCATTCTTTCAGGCGCGGTCCTAGGCAGGAAACTCGGGATCATAAGCATGGCCGGATATCTATTATTCGGCGGCGCGGCGTTTTTCGGGCCGACATTCGGATATCTCGCCGGTTTCGTATTGTCTTCATACATAATAGGGTCGATGCTCGATAAGAAGTATCCTGTCCTTGCCGCCTTTATTGCCGGCGATGCCGTTATATTGGCATTGGGTGCTGCATGGCTTGTTTTCGCTTTCGGTTTAGATCCCATCTCTTCCGTTTCGGTCGGCGTTCTCCCTTTTATCGCGGGAGACGTTGTAAAACTGGCCGCGGCGGCTATTATATATAATAAGATAGCTAAAAGAACAGGCGAGATCTTCAGGTCCCGCTGATCTTATTAGATTTGAAACCTACCCCCTTAAAATTGTGGACAAAATAGCCCAAAGACCGGTTATCTTCATACTTATTCTGGCAGTTCTTGCCGGATACCTATTCTTTTTCAACCTGGGCGGTCTGGCGCTCACAGACCCTGACGAGACTTTCTATGCCCAGACGGCAAAAGAGATGTTTGAAAAGGGTGAATGGGTAACTCCGTATCTCTACGGTAAGCCGCAGTTCGAAAAACCCATACTATTCTACTGGCTCGTCCACATATCCTACAAGATATTCGGAGTCAATGAGTTTGCCGCGCGATTTCCTTCGGCGGTCTTCGCGTTCATAGGCGTCATAGCGATGTACCTTCTGGGCTCCGTCCTATTTAACCGCAGGGTCGGCGTGTTTGCGGCGGTGGTCCTTGCGTCCAATGTCGAGTACGTCATACTTTCACGCGCCTGCGTTACTGATATGGTGCTCACTGTATTCATGCTTTTGGGCGTATACCGTTTCTTCTGCGGATATACTACGGGCAAGAAGTTCTACTACGTTCTTTCAGGCGTGGCATTCGGCATGGCGGTATTGACGAAAGGGCCTGTATTTATGGCCTTGGCGATAGGGGTCTTTTTGCTTTTCCTGTTTTTATCAGGGGATATATCACGGATAAAAAAGATGCCGGTTGTATGGGTGGCGCTTGCTTATCTGGCAGTTACCGTGCCGTGGTACCTGAGCGTGTACAAATTGCACGGGACAACATTCCTGGACGAATTTTTCGGATTTCATAATGTGACGCGTTTCATGGTTTCAGAGCACAAGATAGGTTCGCAGGTATATTACAATATACCGATAATCCTCGGAGGGTTATTCCCGTGGAGCGTATTTTTGCCTTTTGGCCTTTGGCATATGTTCAAAAAGGCCCGTTCGAAGTCAGAGCCGGCTCAGGATAAAAAAGCGTCGATATTTACGCTGGTATGGTTTCTCGTGATATTCTTTTTCTTCACGGCATCCAGCACAAAACTTCCGACATACATCTTTCCGTCTTTCATAGCTCTTGCTCTTATAGTAGGCGTGCTCTGGGACGATTTTCTGAAGGGCGGATCGGTATCCGTCAGAAGGGGGATGACGGTTTCGTTCTGGGCGCTCTTGGCGATAGTCGTTATAGCATCAGCTGCCGCGCTTGGATACCTGTATTACCGCTATCCTTCCATACTTGCCGGTGTCGCGGTCATATGCGTTTTGATAATAATAGGAATTGCTTTGTCCTGCGCGGCGTTTTTAAAACAGAGGTTCATGGTTTCGTTCGCGTTAATATTAGTTTCGGTGAGTGTGATATTGATACCGTTAAGCATAATGGTGCTTCCGGAACTTGAAAGATACGAGACGAGTAAGGAGATAGCGCACAAACTCTCCGGATATATGAAGGAAGGGGAAGGCCTGGGCTCCGAGAGCAATTATCTCGCAGGACTTGCTTTCTACACCGGTAAATTTCCGGTCGACGTCGACAGGCACCACAAGCTAGTTGAGTTTTTGAGTTCGCCGGGGCGTGTCTGGTGCGTACTGAAGGAGAAGAACCATAGGTTTTTGTATGAGCTCGACACAAAACCGATATATATGGAGCCTTCTTATATGGTGTACAAGATAGGCAAACGCTCCATAGTCACTAACAGATTGCCGGAGGATGGAGCGTACTTATTGAAGAGAGAAAGAACCAAGTAACTATGATCCGATATAGCATCTCATTCGTCTTTCCCATGTTTAACGAGGCGGCCAATATAGCCTTTACGATAGACAGGGCTACAGCTCTCGCCAAAGAGATATCGAGCGATTACGAGATAATAGTCTCGGACGATGCCTCTACGGACCGGAGTGCCGCCATAGTGGAGGAGATAGCCAAGCTAGACCCTCACGTAAAGCTGGTAAGGCTTTCCAGGAACTCTAAGTTCGGAGGAGCCCTTAAGGCCGGGCTCTTTGCCGCGACTAAGGAGATAGTTATATATACAGATTCCGACTTCCCGGCGAAGGAGGAAGACATAAAAAAGGCCCTGGACATGATCGACGGGGCAGATATAGTGACCGCTTACAGCCTCGTCATAAAAGATTCCAGCCTGAAACGGATAGCGATGTCGAAGACGTATAATTTTCTGGTGCATCTCCTCTTCGGCCTTAAGATACATGATATAAATTCTGGACTTAAGATTTACAGACGCAGGATCTTCGACGGCATGAAGCTCTATTCGATGAGCCCTTTTATAGATGTGGAGATATTCGGAGAGGCCGCAAAGAGGCGATGCAAGATAAGGCAGTACGGACTCGTCTTCGAACTTCGCACGGGCGGGGTATCGACCATATCGCGTCCGGGAGTCGTCGCCAAGACTTTTTCGGATATGCTGGCTTACTTTATGAGGAGATAGATGCGCCGGTTAATAGTGAGCGCGGACGATTTCGGTATAGCAAAGAGTGTGAATGAAGGTATAGTGAAGGCCTTTTCTGAAGGTATAGTGACCAATGTAAACATTATACCCTCCGGAGAGGCCTTTCAAAATGCAATCGAGTCGGCTCGCAGGATAAATCTTACCGAGGCAGGGGTCCATCTTGCCCTGACCGAGGTGCGGCCGGTGTCCGGGATATCGGAGATCCCGACCCTCATACCCGGCGGCGAAAGATTCCGGTCTCATTATTGGGGCCTTTTTAAAGACCTGTTTTTAAATAAGATAAACACGGATCAGATCTACAAAGAGCTTAAGGCGCAGGTCTCGAGGGCATTCGATACCGGTATCCGCATAACGTCATTATCCAGTCACGAGCACATCCATATGATGCCGGCATTTCTTCCTGTATTCATAAGATTGGCCGTGGAATATAAAATACCTTTTGTGCGATGCCTTAAAAAAGAGAAGATAGTATCTGCTTTAACGCCTTGGAAGGTCTTTAAAAATATATCAGTCTCTTTCCTGGGGGATAAAGCTAGCGATGACATAAAAAGGGCCGGGCTCTTCTCGACCGATAATTTTATGGGACTTCTGGACTCCGGCAAGATAGATGAGGACAGGTTATCGGCTTTGATAGGCACCCTAAATGAAGGTTCCACGGAGCTGGTCACCCACCCGGGTTTTTTGGGGCCGGAAGTGGTGGATAGGTATAAATTCCATCTCGGCTGTGAATCCGAACTGGCCGCCCTTACCGGTAAAAAGGCCAGGCTGGCGCTTGAAGAGCATGGCGTAAAGCTTATAAAATATAGTGAGCTCGTCAACTAGATGAAGACCGGGACTAAGGCGATCCTTTTTTTATGCGCAGCCGTTTTTATCATATATTCTAATTCTCTGGGCGGAGAATTTGTATATGATGACGAATACTTCATAGTGCGCAATGTCGCGATAAGGAACCTATCCAACATACCCTCCTTTTTCATAAATCCGTCCTCCATAGCGTTTTCCCAATTGGCGGAAGATGTGTACCGTCCCGTAGCGGCTTCTTCGTACGCTATAGATTATTTTCTGTGGTTTTACAACACATTCGGATATCACCTGGAAAATCTAATATTGCATGGCCTCAACGCCGTGCTTTTATTTTTCCTGGTGAATTTGTTGACGACCGACATATTCACGGCCTTTTTTGCATCTGCCTTCTTTGCCTGCCATCCCGTACAGACCGAAGCGGTATCATGGATCTCCGGGAGCGCCAATGTTCTATTCCTATTTTTTTACATATGCGCCCTTATACTTTATGTCCGGTCGGTTAAAGAGAAGAGGGCAGGCTTTAGAATATGGTCGGTCTTTCTTTACACGATGTCGTTATTTACCAAGGAGATGGCCGTTACGCTTCCACTGGTTCTTGTTATATACGACGTTCATTTTTCGGGCAAGGAGACTTTTCGTAAAAAAGTTATCCGTTATCTGCCGTACGTATTGGTTACCATCTTCTATCTTTTAGTAAGGGCTTTTATGCTAAAAAAGGTAAGCCAGTGCGGATGGTGGGGAGGGACTCCTTATACGAATTTTTTAAGCGCCGCCTCGGTATTGCCGGAATATTTGAGGCTCCTCTTTTATCCCGCGACGCTCTGCGCTTTTTATCCGGCTAGGATAGTCAACTCCTTTGCCGATCCAGCTGTTCTCTTTGCCGTGGCCTTAATATTAGCGGTCTTTGTCACAATGCCTTTCATATTCAAGCGTTCCCGGATAATCTCCTTCGGTATTCTATGGTTTCTTATAACGTTATTACCCGTGTCTAATATAGTTCCGTTAAAAGCGCTTATAGCCGAGAGATTTTTATATTTACCTTCGATAGGTTTTTGCATTATACTTGCCGCAACATTGGCTTTTTTTTATAGAAGCAAGACAAAATACATCTCTGTAGCGGCTATTATCCTGGCAGGTTTAATATCAGTATCTTATTCGATGAGGACAATGATAAGGAACGAGGACTGGAAGGATCCGGTTGCGATAAGCCAAAGCATAGTAAAGGTCTCGCCTTTGAATTCCTGGGGGTACACATCTTTAGGTTCCGCTCTTATAGGCGCGGAGCGGTATATGGAAGCCATAGTGCCTTTAAAAAAGGCTATCTCCTTATCGAAAAATTATTCCTCGCCCAGGAATGCGCTCGGGTATTGTTATTTGCAGCTTGGACAGAACGAAGACGCAGTCGAGATGTTCAAGGAAGCCGTGAGAATGGATCCGCGAAACCTGGACGCTATTACTTCTCTTGGTATAGCCTATGCCAATCTGGGCAGGAACGACGACGCTATCAAACAATTTAACGAAGCCATATCTATAGATCCGTCTTTTGTTAATGCCCGTTTAAATCTAGGCACCGCATATGAGCGAAACGGGGAGGACGAGAAGGCTCTCGAAGTTTATGCCGATATACCGCGCCATACCAATAGTCCTCAGGATATAGGCATATCTTATATAAGGCTTGGTGATATGTATCTAAGGGCGGGGGATAGAGGAAAGGCCTTGGAGAATTACCAGAAGGCTATCGATGTATGCGGTAACAAATTCGAAGAGCTGAAACAGGTGGCGAGAGACAGAATAGAGCGCGGTCCTAAGTACGATGTATCGACGAAGTAGCCGAGATTCAAATGTCGGTACGTCGTCTTAAAGAAGATGTTTCTTTAAGAATACGAAGCCTGATCCGGATTTTAGATACTTTTCAAACTCGATGGCATTTTTTCTTCTATCGAATGTTATATAAGTCCTGAGTTCCCAAGGGCCGTATTTCTTGGAGTAAGAGGACTTCCCGTTATTATGCTCATCGAGCCTTTGAGTAATATCTTCAGTTAAGCCGATATAAATTCTATCGAGATATTGTTTGCTAACGAGAATGTAGACTATATACATAACGCGATTTTTGTCCTGCTTCGCCATTCAAATCGGAAAACTCGGGTATGGCTTCGCAGAGGCATCCTGCTTCGTCAGGAAAGCAGAACTTGTTTCTGCGAAGTCCTACCTCAGTTTTGCGCATCGAAGGACGAAGCAGAATGGTGGAGGTGGCGGGAATCGAACCCGCGTCCCCAAACCTCAAACCAAGAGTATCTACATGCTTATCCCCATCTTTAGTTTCCCTCATCGGGCTTTAAGGGTCGAAATCCCGAATCGGTATCCTCAAGAAATTTCATCGGAAACACCAAAGGAGGGGCGTATCCGACTATCCTGCTATCGGCGCCAATCTGATCCCGCAGGAACTGATCAGTTGACGGGTTACCTTATAAAGGTAACGCTGCCGGCATGACCGGTCCCGGTACCACTTTCATGGTAGCCAGAAGCTGGTCAACCGTTGCTGGCACTTTTAGGTTGTCAGCATTTGATCTTTTGCCAGGTGTTTAAAGAGGCCTCCTAGCAACCTCTGCATGCTGCCCTTCGCTTGCTTGTCTGGGTCGAAGCCTGTCACCCCCTAAATTTTGCTCTGCAAAATTTATCCCGAGGTCACCGTGATAATTTTTTCTGTTTATCATTAAAACAGAAAAAATTCTAAAAGACCGAGGGACACAATTACGATACGTAAAATTCATACCGAGGCCACCTTAATGATTTCGTTTTATCTGCCATTACGATAAAACGAAATTGTACAAGGCCGAGGGATAAAATTACACCAACATACTTAATTATCTCTGAACTCTTTCTTCGAAAGCACTCTTTTTATTTTGGCAAATCCTGAGGATTTTCCAAAATCATTGTTTCGCTTTCGAAGTGCGATTTTCATAGAAAATCGCTATCTTTTCCTGAATTGTTGTCTTAACTCCCTGTCAGCCTCTCTGTCCCTTATCGAACGCCGCTTGTCATATACCTTTTTGCCTTTAGCCAAAGCAAGTTCCACCTTGACCATACCATTTTTGAAATATAGCTTAAGAGGGATCAATGTGGAGCTTTTTGATGTGACCTCGCCTATCAGGCGTCTTATCTCTCTCTTGTGCAGTAAGAGCTTTCGTGGTCTTAAGGGGTCCGGATTTGCTCGATTTCCGAAAGCATAAGGGTCGATATGTACATTGTAAATGAATATCTCACCATCTTCAGGCCGAGCAAAGCTGTCACTAAGGCTTGCTTTACCACCTCTTAAGGACTTAACTTCTGTGCCCTTAAGCTCTATACCCGCCTCAAAAGTCTCAAGTATGGAGTAGTCGAATCGTGCCCGTCTATTGGTGGCTATAGCCTTCTCTTCTTGTTGCATATATACCCGGAGTTAAGTGCAGCTTAATATATCATAATTTTAATATAAAATCAATCTACATTGACTAATGCGGTATTTTAAGCTAAAATATGACATTCTTTTATGATATTCCCTCGGCCTTGTACAACTTCGTTTTATCTCAATGATATATAAAACGAAATTATTGCGGTGGCCTCAGGGTGCAAATTTCAGAGAAATTTTGTTATTTCTTCGAGAACACTCTTTTGAAAACGATTAAATCTAATGATAATTTAATCGTTTTGGTTGATTCGTTCTCGAAGCGCAATTTTCAGAGAAAATTGCTAGCGGAAGTGGCCCCGCCAAGGAAGTTGATAGGTGCGAGGCGGGACAAAAGATATACAGTCAAGCGGAAGTGGCGGAACTGGCAGACGCGTACGGCTCAGGACCGTATGGGTAAAACCTTAAGGGTTCAACTCCCTTCTTCCGCACCAATATTGTAATAAGGGTTCTCCTGCCATGATAGTTAATAGGGGTGAGGCGGGATCCCGCCTCAGGTATAAAAACTACCTTGGCGGAAAGCTCCATTATTTCGCACTATCTTTAGAAGACCTTTCCATGCCCTCTATGAAGCAAAATCCGAAGCTTTTATGTATGCGGCAGAAGTTCCTATGGTCCATTCTTCGGAAGTTTTTTTTGATACTTTTATTACCTGCCATATTCACCGTGATCGGATGCGTTGGTGAAGGTAAGATAAGGCTCGAGCCGTCTCTGAAGTCAGATTTGGTGATTTTTGGCGGTAACCGGTATGTCCCGCTTATTCGCGTATGCGACGTATATGGTTTAAAATGCGATTGGGACAGATTTACCCGCAGGATATCTATCGTAAGTCAGGGGCATTCCGTCAAGGCTATGGCAGGAAGCGACAGGATCATAGCTGATGGCGTTGATAGGACTCTTAACCGGCCCATATTGTTTTATTCTGGTACTGCATATCTTCCCGTATCTTTGATGGGGAGGGACCTGTTTATTTTAGGGTCATCTTATAATCCGGTAGAAGATAAGCCCGCCTACCAGGTTTTGGCTAAAGAGAAAGAAATAAAGCACGCTATAAAAACGATCGCTCTGGACCCGGGTCATGGCGGCCATGACATAGGTGCGAAAGGTAAGCGCCACATGCTTCACGAAAAGGATATGGCCCTTTCTATAGCCGGTAAAGTGCGCGCTATCCTGGAGAAGAGCGGATTTAATGTTATAATGACTCGCGATAACGATGTCTTTATACCGCTACCCGAAAGGACGAGGATGGCTAACGATGCGGGAGCGGATCTATTCGTGAGCATACATATAAACGCATCCCGCTCGAAATTCCTCAGAGGCTTTGAATGTTACTACCTATCTGAGGCGGTGGATGATAACGCCCGGGCTCTGGAGGCCTTGGAGAATTCATCTCTTCGATTAAGTGACGGAGCCGGGGTCGAGCATTCGGCCGGTCTCGACAAGACTTTGTGGGATATGACTCTCACAGAGAACAGGATAGAATCTTCAGAGCTTGCCGGGTCGATCACGGAGTCGGTCTCGGGCGCGGTCCCCATAAATGCCAGGGGCGTAAAGACCGCGAGGTTCTATGTCCTGAAAAATACCAATATGCCCTCGGTTCTTGTCGAAGTATGCTATATCAGTAATGCTATAGATGAGGCCAAGCTGAAAAATCAAAAATTCCAGGATACGATGGCGCTCGCTATCGCTAACGGTATATTGAAGTATAGGTCAGAGTTCGAAAGGACGGAAGGGTTTACGAGGATATGACAGATCCCAGGCCGATAGGCATATTCGATTCCGGCGTAGGCGGGCTCACCGTAGTAAGCAGAGTCAGACAGATACTTCCCAAAGAGAATATAGTCTATTTCGGCGATACGGCGCGAGTGCCTTACGGGACCAAATCCAAAGAGACGGTCACCAGGTTTTCCGTAGAGAACGTAGAGTTCCTGATGCGCCACGACGTGAAGCTTATAATAGTCGCCTGCAATACGGCCTCTTCTCTAAGCCTGGAATTTTTGAAACGTTGCTTCAGGGTCCCCATACTCGGAGTGATAGAACCGGGTGCCAAGGCCGCTGCCCGCTATACGCGGACTAACCGCATAGGTGTGATAGGCACAAGCGCCACCATCGCCTCCGGCGCTTATGAAAAGGCAATAGGTAAGCTCCGGTCCGGCAAATTTATTTACAGCCAGAGCTGTCCGTTATTCGTACCTATAGTCGAGGAGGGATGGCTGGATACCAAGATAGCCAGGGATGTGGCGTCTATATATCTTAATGGTCTTAGGGCAAAGCGTGTCGATACGCTTATATTGGGTTGTACCCATTATCCGCTTCTCAAAAACGTCATCGGTAAGATCATGGGTAAAGAGACTCGCCTTGTCGATTCCGCGGAAGAGGTGGCCAGGGAGGCCAGGTCCGTTCTCGAAGCAGGCGGACTTTTGAATAACTCCAAAAAATCCGGGACGCAAAAATTTTTCGTCAGCGACGAGCCGCATAGGTTCACCAAGATGGCGCACCGGTTCCTCAAGTGCAGGATACGGTGTGTTAAGGCGGAGAGCGCTGCAGGTTAATGACAAAATCCAAATTCCAAATAAAAAGGAATTTATGTACGAGATCAAAGTAAAGACCCATTTTGCCGCGGCTCATAACCTGAAGAATTATAAAGGCAAATGCGAACACCTGCACGGGCATAACTGGAATATAGAGGCAGTCTTTGCGTTCGACGCGGTCGATAAGGACGGTATGGCCATAGACTTCCACGATGCCAAATCCTTGGTGTCGTCAGTGGTGGAGAAGCTCGACCATTCATATCTGAACGAACTCGGTCTTTTACAAGGCATGAACCCGACTTCGGAAAATATAGCCAAGTTCATATTCGACGCCGTCAAGACCAAGAACGGCAACCTGAGGTCCGTCTCCGTGTGGGAGAACGACACATCCTGCGCCACTTATTCGGACGATTTGTGATGAACAATAAACGAAATATGAATAAAAAAGCGGTTGTTCTATTATCCGGAGGCCTTGACTCGGCCGTGACTCTTTACTATGCCAAAGATAAGGGTTATGCCTGCTATTGCCTTAATTTTGATTACGGCCAGCGCCATCGCACAGAGATAGGTAGAGCGCGCAGCATAGCCCACATGGCCGGCGCTGAGTTTACCGTTATCAGTCTTCCTTTCTCATGGAAGGGCTCCAGCCTTCTTGACAATTCGGTAGATATACCAAAAGGGCGGACATCCGCGGAGATAAACGAAGAAATACCGTCTACCTATGTTCCGGCAAGGAATACGGTATTTTTGAGCATAGCGGCATCCTTTGCCGAAGCCATAGGGGCCGAAGCCCTGTTTATAGGAGCACATTCGCAGGACTCGAGCGGTTATCCCGATTGCCGTAAGGAGTATCTTGAAGCGATAGATAAAGCGATAAGGCTTGGCACAAAGGCCGGTTTAGAAGGCAATCTTAAGGTAGAATCCCCTTTGATAGACAAGACCAAGAAAGATATCATAGAGCTGGGGGCCGGGCTTGGGGTACCTTTTGAATATGCATGGTCTTGTTATGCAGGCGGCAAAAAGCCGTGCATGGAGTGCGATTCATGTATTCTGAGGGCCAAAGGTTTTGCCGAGGCCGGCGTCGAGGATCCTTTACTAAAGGGCGTATATGCAAACGAGTAAGTCCGAGATCTCAGACATATTCTCTTCGATACAGGGGGAAGGCATCTTCGTCGGGGCTAAGCAGATTTTTGTAAGATTCAGGCAGTGTAATCTTGCTTGCGCCTTCTGCGATGAGCCATGGCAAAAAGAGGCTAAGTTATATTCGTCCCTGGAGCTTATGACTGAAGTGAAGTACCTGGACTTAAATAAGGGGCCTCACCACTCGATATCTTTTACCGGCGGAGAACCTTTGATGTATAAGGATTTTCTCAAAGTATTTTTAAAGATATCCAGGAAAGCCGGGTTTAAATCATATCTTGAAACAAACGGTACTATGCCCGAGGCGCTCTCAGAGGTTATAGACCTGGTAGATATAATATCCATGGATTTCAAGCTGCCTTCTTCTACCGGCCTAAGGCCTTATTGGGATGAGCATTTTGAATTCCTGAAGATAGCGGTCAAAAAGAATGTATTTGTAAAGGCGGTAGTCACTTCGCGCACTACAAGAGAAGACGTCGAGAAGTCGGTAGAGCTTGTAAGGCGCGTTAAGAAAGACATGCCGCTGGTTCTCCAGCCGGTTACGCCGCTAGAGAAGGGGGGAAGGCCGGTGGAAAGTTCCAGGCTCCTCGAGTTTCTCGATATAGGCTCAAGGAATGAGATCGCCGCTATGAGGGTAATACCGCAGGTTCACAAGATGCTTGGAGTGAAATAGCGTTTAGGCTTGCTATGCGCTAGAAAGGATATATGAAGCGTTCATCATATGAAGGATTACAGAAAACTATACGGAACCTAAAAACGCCTCCGATCGAGACGTGGAAGAATAAGTATCCGGACAGGGAATACATTGTGCGTATCGATATTCCGGAGTTTACATCATTGTGCCCTAAGACCGGGCTGCCGGACTTTGCAACTATAGTGATAAATTACATACCGGATCTGGACTGTCTGGAATTGAAATCTCTTAAATACTATACATTCTTCTATCGGCATGTTCACGTATTTAATGAACATGCCGCCAATAAGATACTTGATGACCTGGTTAAGGCTTGCAAGCCCAGGTGGATGGAAGTGGTCGCCGAGTTTAACGCTCGCGGTGGGATCAAGACGACGGTGAGAGCAGAGTATAAACAAGAAGGATAGTTTATTGTGTTTATTGAGTTTGTTGCGTTTCTTGTGTTAACCCAATAAGCGCAATAAACCCAATAAACGCAAAAACCCAATATGCGCAAACTAAATGTACGATTGATCAAGGCCGCTGTCAAGATGCTTTGCTTGAAGGCGAATTTCGAGTTGCGCCCAGACGTGTTGTCGGCTCTTAAAAGGGCGGCCCGGGTAGAAAAAGGCCGCGCGAAGCGGATACTGGATTCTATCATAGAGAACGCGGCTCTGGCTAAAAAAGAGAAGATAGCGATATGCCAGGATACGGGCATGGTCTTTGTATATATGGAAGTAGGGCAGGAGGTCTTATTTACCGGCGGCAACCTTCGAAAGGCCATAAACGATGGAGTGGCCGATGCGTACAGGCAAGGGTATCTCAGGAAATCCGTGGTCGATGATCCTCTCTTGCGCCGTAATACCAATACCAATACGCCTTGCGTTATCATAACTGACATTGTCGCTGGTGACAGGGTAAGGATAACGGTCTCACCTAAGGGTTTCGGGAGCGAGAATAAGAGCGCCATAAAGATGTTTAAACCTACTGCCTCTCTTGCAGAGGTTGTGGATTTCATATCGGAAGTAGTAAGATCCGCCGGTCCTGATGCATGTCCGCCCCTGGTCCTTGGGGTAGGAGTCGGCGGAACCTTTGAGCTTGCCGCGCATCTTGCTAAAAAGGCTCTATTACGACCCTTGGGGACTAAACACAAGAAGAGGCATTTTGCCGATTTTGAGAAGGCATTGATGAAGCGTATAAATTCTTTGGATATAGGGCCCATGGGTCTCGGAGGCAAGACTACAGTTCTGGGTGTCAATGTAAAATCTCACGAGACGCATATAGCGGGCTTTCCTGTCGCGGTGAATGTGAGCTGTCACGCTACCAGAAGCGCATCGCGTGTTATCTGAATGAGCCGTCATTGCGAGCGAACAAAGTGAGCGAAGCAATCTAAAAATAGATTGCTTCGTCGGAAAACACGATGCGATTTCCTCCTCGCAATGACAAAATCAGGATTCTGCTTAAATGATTAGATTAACCGTACCTTTGACGCAAGCTGATATTGCTGGATTGCAGGCCGGTGATGAGGTTCTTCTAAGCGGGGTTATCTTTACTGCCCGCGACGCGGCGCACAAACGATTGTATGATCTTCTAAGGGTTGGCAAGAAACTTCCACTTGACCTGAAAGGGGCTATGATCTATTATGCCGGTCCGACCCCGGCTCGTCCCGGTATGGCTATAGGGGCTTGTGGCCCTACCACCAGTTCGCGCATGGACGCGTTTACTCCGGCCTTGATAAATAGGGGTTTACGTTTCATGATAGGTAAGGGGAAGAGATCCGCCGAAGTAAAGGCCGCGATCAAAAAACACGGCTGTGTGTATTTTATAGCTACCGGCGGGCTTGGCGCGCTCCTGGCCAAAAAAGTCAAAAGCGCAAAAAAAATATTATACAAAGATCTAGGGCCTGAGTCCATCCATAGATTGGTAGTGGAAGACTTTCCGTTAATCGTAGGTATAGATTCGAAAGGGAAGGATGTATATGAGCCGGTCAAACGGAAGAAAAAATAACGAGCTTCGTAAGGTAAAAGTCACGAAGGATTATATCAAATATGCCGAAGGGTCGTGTCTTATAGAGTTCGGCAACACCAAAGTCATAACTACGGCGAGCGTTGATAACGCGGTACCGCCTTTTCTTAAAGGCAAGGGCGTGGGCTGGGTGACGGCCGAGTATGGAATGATACCCAGATCGTGCAAAACCCGCGTACCGAGAGAATCTTCAAAAGGCAAGCTGGGCGGCAGGACTCACGAGATACAGCGCCTTATAGGCAGGGCGATGAGGAGCGTGATAGATATGCCGAAACTCGGCGAACGGACTATATGGATGGATTGCGATGTTATCCAGGCTGACGGCGGGACGAGGTGCGCCAGTATAACCGGTAGCTTCATATCTCTCGTATTGGCCCTTGAAAGTATGCGTAAAAATAAACTTATAGAAGAGATCCCTGTGTCTGACTATGTGGCCGCGGTAAGCGTAGGTATGGTAAAAGGCGAACCGGTATTGGACCTGGATTACGAAGAAGACTCGACTGCAGAGGTCGATATGAATATAATAATGACAGGAGCCGGAAAATTTATAGAAGTGCAGGGTACTGCAGAACGCGAACCGTTTGCCCAGGATGAGATGAACAGGTTGATAGCCCTTGCCAAGAAAGGTATCGCCGAAATCGTCGGCATACAGAAAAAGACTCTTAAGGATATGATGTAATAATGCGCCAACTCGTAATAGCTACTAAGAACAAGAAAAAACTTCACGAGTTAAAACGATATTTGAAGAGCTTGAGTATAGAAGTAGTTTCGCTCGAAGATTTCGCGAAAGTTCCTAGGATAGTAGAGAATTCGGATACCTTCAAGGGTAATGCCGCCAAAAAAGCGCTTGTTATATCGCGTTTTACGGGAGGGCTTGTTATCGCGGATGATTCCGGCCTTGCGGTAAACGCCCTCAAGGGGGCTCCGGGGGTGAAGTCTTCGAGGTTTGCCGGAGCGTCAAAAAGCGATATTCAGAATAATTCCAAGCTCCTTAAACTTTTAGATGGGCTTCCTGCAGCTAAGCGAGGCGCCAAATTCATATGCGCAGTGGCCATTGCCGAAAACGGCAAGCTGGTCAAGACCATAGAGGAGACCTGCTCGGGCAGGATAGCTTTCGAGAAAAAGGGAAGCCACGGTTTCGGGTATGATCCGCTCTTTTTAATCCCGAAATACGGCAAGACATTCGGCGAACTGGGGCTTAAGGTTAAAGACAGGATGAGCCACCGCTCGAAGGCTCTTAGAAAAGCGCGGAAGTTTTTGAGGAAATACTTAGGTTAAGGCATTATTAGTTGCAAAAAAGTAGCCGACATTTAAATGTCGGCTACTTTTTTATTGGCGTCCCTGGCCTGATTCGAACAGGCGACCCTCTGCTTAGCTTACCGCACTGGATTACTCCAGCCAATAAATGTTGCGGTCTGGACTTTCTCTTGGGCATCTCAGCCCCGCCGTGTAAAGTCTCTACACTCGATGCTCATCGCACCTAGCTCGGTATAGTCCTTTTTAAAGGATGTCTACCGATTTAGCGGCGTCCACTTCATGAGTTCTATTTCTCATGAAGGCTCCCTCTTGTTAAAGGCAGATGCTCTATCCAACTGAGCTACAGGGACGTGAAATTTTCAAATAACAAATTAAATATTTAGTCGTCTTTTTCATATAAAATGGCATGGTCGGGGCGGACAGATTTGAACTGTCGACTTCTTGGTCCCAAACCAAGCGCGCTAGCCAACTGCGCTACGCCCCGAAATCTGCTCTCTTCAACTCTTTGTAGGCACTCTGGCTTTTCCTCTGGAAAAGCCAGAGTAGCCAACTGCGCTACGCCCCGTGATAATCATTTTAGCCGGCTGATTATACCATAAATGTTTTTAATTACTCTACTTTAATATCGCGCTTACGTTCTCCCGATAATAGGCATACGGCCTCTATAGTTATAGTATCGCCTTTATTGAGGTCGGGGATCTCGAATGACGCGGTCTGTTTTGTGTTGTCTGTCTGCTCTGTGAACTCCTTCTCAGCTATTGTGCCTCCGCCTGCCGTTATCCCTATATATTTTATATAGTGATTTTTCGGGTCTGCCACAGAATGTTTTACGGTTACATCGACCTTATTGCCCGATATGTCGGCCTTTATCGATGAGGGTGGATGTGCAAAAGCCGCGTCTGCCGCTAAGGATATCGCAAATATTACGGATAGGATATATTTCATTTGGTCCTCCTTGCTTTTATGCGGCTATATAAAACAAGGCCGGCATGTATGATAGCAAAGATGAGTATGGCTATGCCGGTATATTTATGCACATAGAAACTGATGTCCAATATGCCTATGAAAAACCCGAATATAAGTAATATCAAGGTTATCAGACCCGAATATGTTATCATCTTGTATACTGTAT
>JAGOLR010000095.1 GCA_017993955.1 Candidatus Omnitrophota bacterium | reverse complement strand
GTAACAATTCACACCCATCGGCCCTACAACAAAACGTTTTATTATGCAGTTACCGCTCTTATTATTGTCCATCTGACGGCGTAATAGTCGCATTAGATTCCGCGGCCTGCGATATACCTATCTTGGAATCTTCCATTTCAGGAGCGCTTCCTTGTTCCACAATATCTTCATCGAAGCTTCTCTTCAGCTGATTTTTGACCTTGCTTGTAATAAACTCTCTTTTGATGGCCCTGTCCTCCCTCTCCAATGTCGAATGAACGCTATTCCTGACCGAAAACGACATATCCCCGCGGCTTATCGTGTTTTTTATGTCTACAGCCGTATCTATATGAGGCTGCAGTTCATCGCCCTTCTCTTTTACAAGAATATTTTGCATATCCTTAAGATTTCCCACCATCTCATCTATGCAACGGACATCCTTCTTCTTGTTCTGTCCGAGGACCTCGATAAGTTCGCCGGACCATGTCTGCCAATATACAAAATGTTTATTGTAAAGCTCAGGGGTAGGCTTCTTTTCGTATTTCTGCACTTGATATATCCTGGGCTTCTTAGGCGCAGCCTTCTTTTTTCGGGTAAACTTACGCTGGACGGCATCGCAGCCCACCATTCCGAATACGACACAGCATACAAGCGCAAATAAAGCCAATCTTTTCATGAGTATCTCCTTTATTTTTATGGCACGTTAAGGTCTTATAAGGCCCTTAAACTCTTCTTCGTTCAATATCCTGATCCCGAGATCTTTCGCCTTCAAGACTTTTGAGCCGGGATCTTCTCCCGCTACCACAAAATCCGTTTTTTTACTTACAGCCGAAGAAGGGTTGCCGCCTAGCTTACGTATCAGCTCTTCGATGCCGGACCTTGTATAAGACTTCAAAGCACCGGTTACGACTATTACCTTACCGTCTAAAGGTCTGGGCCTGTTAACCTCTACGGCCATCTTCATATTGACGCCCGCATCGCGCAGTTTTTTAATTATCGACCTGTTTTCGGCGCTTTTAAAGAAGGAGGATATAGCACCGGCCATAACGCCGCCTATTTCATGTATTGATATAAGATCTTCTGCGGTCGCGGCAGAAAGCTTTTCCATCGAACGAAAGTGTTGGGCCAATACCCACGCGGCATGCTCTCCAACATGCCTTATCCCTAAAGCGAAAATTAGCTTATTAAGCTCTCGGGATTTACTCTTCTCTATAGCACTTATTAGATTAGAAGCGCTCTTATCGGCCATCCTTTCCAGCTTCTTCACATCCTCAATTCGAAGGTAGTATATATCTCCGTAATCCTTAAGAAGACCTCTATCTACCAGCTGATCTACTATGGCTTCTCCCATATTCTCGATATCCATGGCATTGCGTGAAGCAAAATGCAGTATCGCCTCTTTTATCTGGGCGGGGCACCCTGCGTTCTGGCATCTTATAGCGACCTCCCCCTCTGTCTCGACAAGTTTCGAACCGCAAGCGGGGCACTTTGACGGAACTCTGAAATACCTCTCCGCACCGGTTCTTTTATCTTTATCGACAGAGAGTACTTTAGGTATTATTTCGCCTGACTTTTCCACGTAAACATGATCACCTATCTTCAATTCCAGCCTTTTTATCTCATCAAAATTATGCAGCGCAGCCCTGGATACGGTAGTTCCGGATAAACGTACCGGGCTAAGCAGGGCTATGGGGGTTATGGCGCCCGTCCTTCCGACTTGGACCACAATATCCTCCACTTTTGTCAGCGCGTTCTCTGCTTTAAACTTGTAAGCTATGGCCCATCGCGGGCTCTTCGAGGTAAAGCCTAATTTCTCCCTCTGGCCGAGATTGTTTATTTTTAGGACCATACCGTCGATCTCAAAATCGAGCTTATAACGCTTATCCTCCCAGGAGTTGCAATACTCTATGGCAGACTCTATGTTATCGCATAACTTATAATGAGGGTTTATTTTAAAACCGGCTTTTTTAAGATATTCAAATACCTCCGTATGGGTCTTGAAGCTGACGCCTTCACAGTGCCCGATCCCCCATATATAAAGATCCAGATGCCGGCCTGCCACGACCTTGGGATCCAAAAGTTTAAGGGAACCGGCAGCGGCATTCCTGGGATTGGCAAACAACTCTTCGCCGTTCTTCTCTTTCTGATTATTTATCTCAAGAAACGCCTTTTTTGTTAGATAAACCTCCCCCCTTACTTCTATAGAGCTAGGCATCTTCCCGCACTCATCACTAAATTCGAATGGTATGGACCTTATGGTCTTCAGGTTATTTGTCACATCGTCACCCTGCGCCCCATCACCTCTGGTAGCGCCTGTCTTCCATTTACCATTTACATATAATAACGAGATGCTAACACCGTCAAACTTTAACTCGACTGTATACTCGACCTTCTCGCCCTTAAGGTTCTTTCTGACGCGCTCGTCAAACTCTCGCATCTCATCCGAAGAATAGGTGTTGTCCAGGCTCATCATCGGTATTATGTGCCTTACGGTACTAAACCCTTCTATCGGCTCCCCGCCTACACGCTGCGTTGGGGAGTCACCTGTCACAAGATCCGGAAATTTCTCCTCGAGGTCTTTAAGCTTCCTGTACAAGGCATCGTATTCCCTGTCCGGTATCTCCGGAGAGGCCTCTACGTAATAAAGCCTGTCGTGACGCTTGATGGCCGCCTTTAATTCTTCCATAAGCTTATAGGCCTCTTTTTTATTCATACCTACTGTCCGTCCTGTAATCTGTATGCCAGGAACGGGGGAGCCCCGCAGCTATGATCTTATCCTGGGCTTTCTTTATGTCGTATGGCACCCTTTTTATTTCAACCGACATGCCTTCCTCATCGTATACCACATATGAAGCGCGCGCGTCTAAATCCCGCGGCTGCCCTACACTGCCGGCGTTAACAAGATATCTGCGGCCCGGATCCAGTTTTAAAAATACCGAGCCTATCTTCTTTATGCTTTCCGTATCCTCGAGATAAAATCCAGGCGCATGGGAGTGGCCCACAAAACAGAGCTGTGTCTGCAATAACGCCATAGTTATAAATACATCCCCCGCGTCTAGGATATAATTAAACCGCTCCGGATCCTCGAGCGACCCGTGCACCAAAGTCATATCTCTATCGACATGTTTCAACTCAAAGCTTTCCAGATATTTCTTCTCGCTCTCATTCAATATCTTAGAGGTCCATTCTATCGCGGCCTGCGCAAACTTATTAAAATCACTAATATCGGCCGCCCCTATGGCTCCCCAATCATGATTACCCGCTATCAAAAACCTTGGCTTTATAGACTGTAGTATCTTGATAACTGGCGAAGGATCCGCTCCGTAGCCTACCACGTCTCCAAGCGATATATACTCATCGATACTGTCGATTCGGACAGATTCAAGTACCGCCTCAAGAGCTTCCAGATTGCCATGAATATCGGAAAGCACCGCGTATCTCATCTACCGGCCCCTTAATGATAAAATGCGGCATACTTGAAGCCTGGTTCTTACCTTAGAACCGTATCTCAAAAGTATCGAATTCACCTGTTGGCTCACCCCACTCAATCTCCGTATTCTCTACATGCTCTTTAAATACTCTGTTGATCTCCTGCAGAAAACGGCCGATCTCCTCAGCTGAGCCCTCACAAAGAACCTCGACTCTGCCATCCGCTAAGTTTTTAGCCCAACCGGTTATCCCGATTGACAGCGCAAAACGCTCGGCCGCAAAACGAAAGCCGACGCCCTGCACCGACCCGGAGTAATATATATGCGCCCTCTTGACCGAAGCCAATTATACAACTCCTCATTCCACCTTAAGCAGATCTTCGGGAACCGGAAACCCCATATCGAATAACTGCCTTGCGTAACATGAGGCCCTGGCCTTGTCCCCGGTCTGCTGATAATAAACGGCCAGGTTTTTCCGTGCGTCTATCGAGTAAGGATTGATGCGTATCGCCTGCCTCCATAATCTGACGGCATCCTCAGACTTACCCTGCCTGTAACGGACAACCCCCAGACACATATAAGCGGTATCGTACCTGGGAGACAGCCTGATCTCCTCTCGAAATTCGGCTACGGCTTCATTATACATCTTCTTGTCCATATACAAAAGTCCGAGTTTTGCATGAACTGCCGACAGTTCCGGGTCGAGTTCTATAGCTTTTTTGTACTCCGACTCTGCCTTATCGACCAAACCGTCCATGTAAGATAGGAACCCATAGCGCAAATGGATAAAGGCAGCGTTCGGAGATGTCTTTACCGCATTATCCCAGAATGCCAGCTTGTCCCTGAAGTTCATCTCATGCCTGAAAGTAAGAATACTAAAAAGGGTGATCGTGGATAGGAAGAAAGTAAAAATTACCGGGTTCTTAAGGTCGATCCCCTTTATCCAAGACGCTCCCATAAGCATCACCATAAAACCCATCATGGGTACATAAAGTCTATGTTCCTGAAAATCGAGGACACATTCAGGAGATGGGCGTATAAAGGAAAAGAAGAGAAATAATAAAAACCACGCGCCGCCGAAAATGATCAGATGCCAGTCCTTCTTTTTTGATAATAGGAAAAGGAATGATACCAACAGGGCCGATATTACACCGTATAAAAAACCTGTGTCATGGATAGTAGGATAAACGGATAGATTGAACGGCATGAAGATCTTGCCTAAGTACTGTATAAAGGCGGGCGAGCTTTTCGACACAGCCCCCCACATACCCACAAATGTCGATTTGTCGGATAAGGACACAAGAGTAGCCGCCCTCATTAAAATCCAAAAAGCGGCTACCGAGGTCCATCCGATGGCAAGGCCCAAAAAACCTTTCCCAAGATTCGAGTCTCTTCTCCCCTGCGAAATAAAAAGTACGAATAATACCGGCATTACTACCGCGGATTCTTTTGTAAAAAGCGCCAGACCGAATAAAAAAATCGAAAAAAAGTAGCTGATAAAACTTCCTGAAACCAGATACCTTGAAAGCGCTAAAAAAGACCCTAAAATAAACAACCCCAAAAGGAGATCGTTCCTGCCGGGTATCCAGGCGACGGCCTGAGTCAATACAGGGTGGACGGCAAATATGGAAGCCAAGGCGAATGAAATATCCCGCTTTCCGGCAATGCGATATAAGAGCAGGAATAGAAGACAAGACACGGCCGAATGCAAAGCTATGTTTGTCAGATGATAGATAAACGGCACCGTGCCGCCTATCTGGGCATCCAGAATAAAGGATAACGACAATATGGGCCTGTAGTAAGGGACGTTTATATTGGCGAATATCGTCTGAGTAAAAGCCCGCCCTATGTTAGAAATATCTTTTATGAAATCGTAATTCTCCACTATAAATTCATGATCATCCAGGAATGTAAACCCGAATGATAAAGACGCGGAGTATACCGCGCCTATTAAAAGCACTATCCAAAGAAAAGGCC
>JAGOLR010000016.1 GCA_017993955.1 Candidatus Omnitrophota bacterium | reverse complement strand
GATACGCCATGGTGGGAGCATTCTAAAGCGGAGCAAGAGAAATTACGCCAAGCCGTAGATAAAGTCAGGGCCGGAGGCTTTGCCAGGTTTGAGACCACTCACGTTGCAAAGGACGGCGCCACTCACATTGTGGATTTCTCGCTAAAACCGGTTAAAGATAAATCCGGTAAAGTCATCTTTATGGTACCCGAAGGCAGAGATATCACTGAAAGTAGACTTGCGGATAAAGAGCTGTTGGACAGCCAAGAAGAGTATGAGATAGTCGTGAATAACGCCCTGGATGGTATATGGTGGGTAGATATGGAGGGCGACTTTAAGCAGGTGAACGATGCCTATTGCAAGATGAGCGGATACAGTCAAAAAGAACTTTTAAATATGAACATCAGCGATGTAGAACATAATGAAACGAAGGCCGATGTTAAAAGGCATATTCAACTTATAAAGGAAGCCGGGAAGTTAAGCTTCGAGACAAAGCACCGTCGTAAAGACGGGAGCGTATATGACTTAGAGGTAAACGTAAAATACATCCCTATGCATGGGGGGCGATTGATAGCGGTAATCCGCGATATAACAGAGCGCAAAGATAAGGAGAGGATAATAAAAGAGGGACGGGCCAGGCTAGATCTGGCTCTCGTATCGTCAGGCATGGGGGTCTGGAGCTTTGATATAGGCCGTAATAAAAGGGACTTTGACGGTCAAACCTGCTATCTTCTAGGCATAGATAAGGAAAAATTTTCTGGTACTCCGGAAGAATTTTACGGGGTAGTGCATCCGGATGACAGGCAGACTATAAAGGAAACTCTTTCTAAGGCTATTAAAGAGAATGGCGTTTATAGGTGTGAGTACAGAGTGGTCCGCCCCGACAAGAGCATTCGGCATATTGCCGCGAGGGGCAGCGTAGAATACGATGAAAAGGCGAGGCCGCTACGTGTCAACGGCGTCATATGGGACATAGCGGAGAACAAGCGCAAAGAAGAAGAGCTTCTGGAGAGTAAGAGGCTGCTTGATTCCACAGGCAGTCTTGCGAATGTCGGCGGGTGGCAGATATACGCCGGGTCCAGAGAGCTTACCTGGACTGAGGAGGTCTATAGGATACACGAAGTGGCCTCTTCCTATATTCCCACCATAGATAATGGCATAAGTTTTTATGCACCCGAATCGAGGCCTGTCATCAAAAATGCTGTGGAGTCTTTGTTGGAAAGAGGCGAGCCGTTTGATCTTCAGCTAAAATTTGTAACTGCCAAAGGAAACCAAAGGCATGTCAGGGCAATAGGAAGAGCCAATAAGGTAGACGGTAAGATAGTCAGTGTGTATGGAGCATTCCAGGATATAACCGAACGCAAGAAGATAGAAGAAGATATGGCTTTGATAAACCGCAAGCTTAAACATGCGGCCGAAGAATGGCGTGCGACGTTTGACTCTATGACTGCCATGATATCCATACATGATAAAGATTATAGGATTGTGAGGGTGAATAAAGCATTTGCGGATGCTTTCAAGGGAAAGCCCCAGGATTTTATAGGAAAGTTATGCTACGAAGTGGTACATAAGACAGGCAGCCCCCCGGACTGGTGTCCCCATACGAGAACGTTGGAAACGAAGACCCCGCAAGAAATGGAATTCTTTGATCCGGAATTAAAGATTCATTTGGAGGTGCATACATCGCCCATCTTTGATATTAACGGAGAATTTATCGGGTCAGTGCATGTAGCTCAGGACATTAGCGACAGAAAGAAGATAGAGGCGTCGCAGAGGCTGGCGCTTTTAGGAGAGCTGGTTGCCGAGATGGCCCACGAGGTCAATAACCCTCTTATGATAATAGCGGGTAAGGCGCAATTGTATCTGATGAAGCACCGCGAAGACAAGGAGCTTGCCGATAATCTTAAGATAATACTGGATGAGTGTATGAGGGCAAAAGAGATCATACATAATTTATTGGTATTTTCGAAACCCTCCAAGGGAGAGGTGAAGGAAGCCGATATAAAAAAGACTCTTGACGATATCGTTATGCTTTTAGAGCATCAGTATAAACTGGCCGGTATATCTATAGTGAAGAATTACGGTAAAGATATTCCGGGTGTATGGATAGACGAGAAGGGTATCCAGGCGGTGGCAATGAACCTGCTAAAGAACGCTGCAGAATCTATGCCTCAAGGCGGCACTATAACCGTATCTATTTATACGGATGGAGGATTTCTCAAGATAGATTTCAATGATACAGGTTCCGGGATAGACCCGGAAAATATTGCCAAATTATTTCAGCCCTTTTTTACCACAAAAGAGAATGGTACGGGTCTAGGACTTCCGGTATGCTATGGGATAATTAAAGCGCATGGAGGGGAGATAAAGGTCAAAAGCGATCTGGGCATAGGCACTACTATGACCATTATGATACCATTAGGGGGGGGCAAGGCATAATGTATAGGATATTGATAGTCGACGATGAACCCGAAATAGTCAATATACTGGAACTTTTGTTGAAGACTAAAGGATTCGAAGTGGTGACGGCCTGCGGAGGGGCTAAAGGGATAGAGGCTATAAAATCGGGTATAAAGATAGACCTGTTGGTCCTGGATAAGAAGATGCCAAAGTTAGACGGCCTGGCTGTCCTAAAAGAGCTGAAAAAGAGCCAGGATAAGATCCCGGTCATAATACTTACCGGATCTTTGAGCAGGAGCTTTTCTAAAGAAGATGTAAAAGATATATCTCAATTCAAGATAAGCTATCTTTCTAAGCCCATAGAGTTTGAGGAGTTTGTCAAAGTGGTCAATAGATCGCTAGGCATATCAAATGATTAAAAATCCAAATATTACGATAAGAAGGTTCTACCCCATAGCAATATTCCTATGCATAGTGCTTTTTGCATCCATGGCCATAGCTCAACCACTCCCGCCATCTAATTCGCAACCAGGGTCCCAATCTACACGCTTCGAAGATCAGTCAAAGGCCAGGCAGGATGCCCTGGAGAGGAAAAAGCCTAAAGCGCCTCAGATAGACATCGAAGAAGAGAAAGAAGAGGCCCCCAAAGAGGCCGGGCCTAAATTTGTTTTGAATGGCGTAAAGGTTACCGGGTCTACCTTGTTCGAAGACGAGGACTTCAAGAGCGCATACGCGGATTATATAGGTAAAGAAGTTGCATGGGCTGATGTAGAGGCTATAGTAGAGAAGGTCAAGGATGTTTACAAAAAAGACGGGTATCTTACCACCGTAGTTTACATACCGGAACAGGATATAGTAGGCGGTGAGATAGAGATAAGGATATTGGAAGGCAAGGTCGGTGAAGTGACGGTAGAAGGCAATAAGTGGTTTTCGTCGGATTTGATAAAGAAGTATTTTCATTCAAAAAAAAATGAGATTTTGAACATATTCAAGATGGAAAAAGATATGCTGCGCCTTAACCAGAACCCGGATCTAGAGGTTCGTTCCGTGGTAGCCCCGGGTAAAGAGCCAGGGATGCTCGACGTAACCTTAAAGGTGACTGAAAAACTCCCGTATCACGCTGGAAGCGCTTTTGATAACCAGGGCACCAGGCTGGTGGGTAAATTACGCACGGCCATATCGGGCCGGAGCAGTAATCTCTCCGGTAATAATGACACCCTGTTTGTGAATACGCTATGGAGCGCTTTGTCGCAGGGTAACTTCGCAAGCTATCTACTGCCGATAGATACATACGGCACTAAAGTGGGCATGGATTTTGTCGTTTATGACAGCTTGCTAGGGCAGGAGTACAAAGGCTTCCAGATAACCGGCAACACCCAGACATACACGCCTAAGGTAGTGGCAGAGATGCATCTTTCCGAAAAGTTCAACGCAAATGCCGAGGCGGGCATGGATATAAAATCGATCAAGCGGTGGGTGCAGGGCAATAAAAGTTCCGACGACCAACTTCGCATGCCTTACGCCACTCTTAATTTCAGTAATATAGACTCTTTCGCCGGCGGCGGGCAGACGTCCCTGACTTCCAAGTTCGTTTTCAGCACCTCGGAGTTTTTAGGCGCTTCCAGGCATGACCACGGCTCGGCCAGCCGCCTGGGCACCGGAGGCTTCTTCTTCCAGTATATGCAGACCATCCGCAGGATACAGAGGATGCCGGCCGACAGTTATCTGTCGGTAAGGGCTCAATTCATGAACGCCACAGACACCCTGCCTTCGTCGGAACAGATACAATTCGGCGGGGCATACTCGGTACGCGGCTATCCGGAGGGCGACTATAGCGCCGATTACGGGGCGAGCCTTAATGTGGAATGGATATTCCCGCTCTTCTTCGTACCTAAAGACTTTAAATTGCCGTATTCAGAGACGCCGCTTTGTCACCAGTTTGAGCCGGTGGTATTTATGGATATGGGCGGCGGGAAGATAAAAAAACCCGGACCGGGTGAGCGCGAGACGAAATTCCTAATGGGGCTCGGCGGCGGACTCAAGGTCCAGATAAACAGGAATATATTCCTTAATCTATATTGGGCAGAGCGGGTCGGGGACAGGCCTTCTGTCAATCAGGGGCCGTCCAATTTCCACATATCATTCCAGTGTGAGATATGATAACTCATGGCAGATGACAGACAGCGACACGGAATCGGTTTGGCCGTAAAATTCGGCATCGTAGCCTCTTTATTGGCGGCGATATTTTGCGCCGTAGCGATATGGGCTACCCATTCTTCTATGTATGAATTTATAAAGGAATCGGCCGGCCGGGACCAGAAGAAGATGGCTGAGCTCATGGCCGCTTCGGTTATCCGTTCTATAGATGATAATCTGGCCGGAGAGGGTAGGGATAAGGGGGCTTATTTCGGAGAAGTCCTTCTGGATGATTCTACAGGGGCCTGGGTCCTGCCAATAAACGTCTCCCTTCTGGACAAAACCGGCTCCCTTACGGAGTCGGTAAAAAGGCAATTCCCTATAGATGTGTTATTCGACACCCTGGCTAAGTTTAAGATAGGAGAGACCGGGCACGCGGCATTGGTAGATGGCAGGACCTATCTCATATTCGCGCCCGGGGCGAAGCCTTTTGTTAATAAGTTCTCTAGTTACAATGAGTTAGAGAGATTATTATATGAGAGGTCGGGATGGTCGGTTATGGAAGGTGTATATGGCCATAGGGGAAAGGTATTCGTGGCCTTTTGCAGGTTAGATCACCCTCTTTTTATGAAAAAAGGCATAAAATGGTGGGTCTTTGTTGTGCGGGACGCAAAAGAGGTATTCGAACCGCTTGAAAGGCTATTAAGATACGAAATGGTGGCCAGTCTTATACTGGTGCTATTAATAGGTATGGCGGGGTTAGTCCTTGGAAGGTTTATTACGAGACCCGTAAGAAGGCTGGAGGACGGCCTGACACATCTTGGGTCGGGGGATTTCAAATACAGGGTAGCAGTCGATAGTAAAGACGAGTTAGGGGGTCTTGAGGACTCTTTCAATAAAATGGCAGATAAGTTATCCGATACTACCGTATCGAAGGTCGATCTGGATGTCGAATCGGACCGCCGGCGAAAGGCAGAGGAGAAGGTAAAACAGCTTGCGCAGGAATTGCAGAAGACTTTTGATACTATAAAGACAGTACATTCTGACTCAGAGAGTCTTGTAGGCGGCAAGATGAAAGATTTTATAAAAACAGCAGATAAGCTTATGGACCTTTCCAGGATAGAAGGGGACAAGATAGAACTCGATATAAAAAATATAGACATGCGCGATCTGATAAAGAAATCGGTTTTTTATTTTGAACCTAAAATACGCGAAAAGAATCTCGACCTGAGACTCGATGTCCCTAAAGTCAGTATGAATGCGCAGGCTGACAGCGCTCGCATAAAACAGGTGCTATCGATACTTCTTAATAACGCGGTGAGGTTTACCGAAAAAGGTTATGTGGCCATAATCGCAAAAGAGTACGACAATAATGTCGAGTGCAGCGTATTAAATACAGGCTTGGCTATGCCTCAAAACGTCATCTCCGGATTATTTGATGACCTGCATAATATGAATCTTTCGATAGCTAAGGGCATTATAGAGAAACACAAGGGATCTATATGGGTAGAGAGTGAGCAGGATAAGCCTACCAAATTTTCTTTCAAGATACCTAAGAACCCCTCCAAATAGTTGCTTTCCGGACAAAATTTTATGATTAGAACGACAAAATCTAGCTCGTTTACTATTGCCTTTCTCGTCGGATAAGGTATACTATAAATGTAATAGAAAGTTGGCGTTAGTAAATTGAAAGGTAGTGTTAAGAAAACTGGATTTCGTAGGTATTTTAGCTTGAAAATCGATCATTAACATTGAAAGTTAGCGTTTGCCAAAAGCGAAAAAGCCCTGGGCTATAAGGCCAATATAGGCTTCCGATCCAGGGCCCTGTACCTTAAAAGGACTTGGGGTGCAGGGGGCAAACCCGCGGTAACACGGGGGCGCAAAGCCAAGTGCACTGCTTAGCCAACCAATAAGAAAATAGATGGCATGACTTCGCAGAGGCAGCCGGTTACCGAAACCTTCCCAAAATTAAAAGATCGAAGCCGGGACCAAGGGAAGGGCGAAAGGCAAAAGATGAAGACCTTAGATCTGAAAAAAACATCGTACTCATTATCCAGGATAACCCCGGACCACGGGATCTATGCAGATCCTTTTTTTAATTCTTCGCTTTATTCTTTTAGTCTGGCGCTTACCTTAAAAGATTTTTATAAATTAGCCGCGCAAGAATTTTGCGCAATGATCCAAAAAAGAGGAGGGCTTGATTTTAAAAAAGAAAGGCTGCTTTGCAAAGAAAAATTTTCCGCGCTTTCAAATGATTTTGAAAATATTTTTGTAAAAAAATTCATGAAAAGATATCAGACCTTTAAAAATGTTTTCAAAAAAAGATTTCTGGAAAATTTTGAAACCGCGCAAAACGTTTTTTTCAAAAAGATATTTTGCGTAAAAGATTTTCAAAAAAATGTTTTAGATGAAAATTGTTTTTCAGGAAAAGTTTCAAGCGCTGATATTATGATGCAAGGTTTTCCCGAAAAAAGTTTTGAGGAAAATCCTGGAACTGTGCATGCGGGTAAAATTTTCCTTAAAAGAGAAGACGCGAATATTAACGTAACTTTAAGGCCGCAAGCTAATGAAGTGCGGAGCGATATTGGAGGAACTCTCCTGCTTTTGTAACCAAACATAGGATGTTTGCCATAACCTTTAAACCTGCCATTTTACGTCTTTGAAATAGGGCGTGGATCTTATGGGGGCGTTGAAAGGCGATTCTGATATATGTCATCCAGAATCGCCTATTTTTATCTTTCAGCAGTTAGGAACAGACTTTTTAGGCGGAAGTTAAAAAAAGGCTTATAATGAAAAATAGCACTGTTCAAGGCGATTTTGCCAGCCTTGCTAGGACTGCGTGGTAGGGGGACATCTTTAATCTCAAAATTGGGGACACTTTGCCGATCAACTTTGTACCCGGTACAAGTTCGGATTGCCGGAAGTCCGACTTCCGATAATTAAAATTAAACATAAAACAGCTAGATTTAGCCCATTGACTAATAATATTAATATGATATATTTATATTGTAGTCAGTTAAGTTTACGAAAGGTTGCATTAGAAGAACGAAAGTTGAAATTAAAAAAACCGAAACTTAACTCTGCACTTTGAGAATAAAATAAAGTTTTGTTGCAAGCGACAAAGGCAAACTCACGGTAACGTGAGGACGCAAAGCCAAGGGTCCACCAAGGATCGGTGAGACAGCCGGCTACCGAAAGGCAGCAAAAATGAAAGCTTTAAGACTTTTACTCATAGCGTTTTTCCTCACATCGGTCTCGATCACCGCGGACCTCTTTGCATTACCGGAAGGGGGAGAAGTGGAATCGGGATCCGCCACTTTTGAAAGTCCAAATCCCAACACATTAAATATTACCGCTGCTGATAAAACAGTTATTAACTTCTATAGCTTTAATATAGCATCTAATGAAATAGTAAATTTCATACAGCCATCGGCCACCTCCTCGGTATTGAGCAGGGTTACCGGGCCGGGGGCGAGTGAGATAGCCGGTGCCCTCAACGCTAACGGGACCCTTTTTCTCGTTAACCCCAACGGTATGCATTTCGCCCCTACAGCCAATGTAAACGTCAATAACTTTATAGCCTCCACCCTAAATATATCTACTAAAAACTTTATTGAAGGTAATTATATCATGGAGCAGAACCTGAACAGGCTTCCGGCGTTTATCTTGAACGAAGGCAGGATAAGCGGTAACAATATAGCTTTGGTAGCAAGCGGCGTCCATAATTCCGGTATACTGGTAGCAAAGGCCGGAACTGTGAGCCTGGCCTCCGGCAGCAAGGTGACGGTCAGCTTCGATCCGAGAGGGCTCATCCAGGTTGAGGTGAATGAGGCCACAACTGGTAATATCGTTGATATGAACGGTAACAGCGTCATGGACGCTGTGAAGAATTCCGGTAACATCGAGGCTACTCATGTCATGATGAGCGCCAAGACCGCCGCGGATGTATTTGAAAACGCGGTTAATCAGACCGGCATAGTAAAGGCTACCGGCATGGTCTCGGAAAATGGCGTTATAAAGATAAGGGCTAATAACAAAATCCAGGTATCCGGGAAACTCGAAGCGCCTCAGGGAGAGGTAAAGATAGAGACCGAAGACGCCATCGAAGTCGCGGCGCCGCTAGCCACCATTGGTAGTACAGAGCTTAAGGCAGGTACGGACATAGAGATAAAAGCCGAGCTGATCTCAGACGGTGCCATCGCTATTCAGGCCAATAAAAATATAATCATAAACGCAAATCTCACAGCCATAAACGCCGATATAACGGCAATCGCCGATTATGATAACGATTCTATAGGCGAACTCCACCAGGTCTCCGGTATCATAAAGACTACCGGACTGGGCAATATAACCCTTGACGGTTCAGGCAAGATGACGCTGGGGACTATATCTACCGATTACGGCACGATAAAGGTCGGCACCGTAAGGGCCCCTACGGCTATCTTGGGGAACCCGCACTATATCCATACGCAGGGCGATATTGATATTGCTGCCAAGACAGTAAACGGTGATATATATGCGCTCACCACATCAAGGGGGGATGAGTTTAAATATAGCTATACCGGAAACCTCACTCTTGAAGCTACTAATGGCAGGATAGCTGATCTCACGAATACCCAACTTCCGGCCGCCGCTCTTAACTTAATCGGAAGATCATTCATTATCGATTCAAGCGCTTTGAATACGTTTATCTACAAGACAAGCCCTGATATTTATATATCTGCAGCCATTTCCAGCCCTATAAGCGTAAACCTGGTAGGGGATGATATCAATGTCACATATCTTAGATCGAATAATGTCACCTTAAAGACCGATGGCACCTTTGCTACGGATGAAGCGGTTATAATACCAGGTAACAGGGTCCAGCTTATAGCTTATCGGTTCGGCACTTCAGAGACTCCCGTCAATATTGACGCGGCTACCACGCATATAACAAGGACTATAGGAGATATAGAGATAATGGAATCTAACGGCATAGGGACTAGCATATTGATCGCCGGCCCTCCGGACGGTTTCGGAAAAATATTTTACTCCCGCGCGACCGACCTCATCCTAGAGGCTGGCCGGATCGTTATATCCCCAGAGTCAGAATCTATAAATTTATACGGAAATATCACATTTTCCAGCCTTTATTGCACGATTCCTAACCTTACTGTATATTTTGAAGCCGGAAAAACCTATACAATTAACGGGACCACGCATATATACGGCGGTTACGATTCCGGTCGTATAGAATACATCCATCTGTTATCGTCCATTCCTGGCGTACAATGGTACATAGATCCACGTGGTGACCACGAAATATCTTTAGTGCATGTCGAAGACTCCTACAACCTGGATCCGCGCCTGATAGTGGGACAGCATATAAAGCACGATTTAAGCTCATATAAATGGGATGCTAGCCTGTACTGGTACTATGCCGGGGTAGACCATAACTGGAGCACTGCCTCAAATTGGAGCACAAATCCTAACACATACGAAGCCTCTTTAAGCGCTCCCACGTCCGAAGACCTAGTTTATTTTGGCGGGTATACTGTTGCTACAAATACCGAGGGGTGCACTATTGATATAGCTGCAGAAGCCCTCTTTTTAACCATAGACGACGCTTATGCGGCGACAATAACTATCGGTTCCGGCGCTTCCCTTACCCTGACCAGCGGATATTGGCAGGAGGGAGGCACTTTTACCACCGCAAATAACCCCCTAACATGCGGATCCTTTAACCAGATGGGTGGGATATTCAATGCCGGCTCTTCTACGATAAACTGCCAAGGCAACTTTGCCCGTACAGGAGGGACTTTTAACGCGGGTACAAGCACGATCGTATTTCGTTTTAACGATGTATCTCCCGAGGAGGTCGGCGAGTCCGATTCCCCCTCTGCCACATCATATACAAGCCAGCGCAAATCTTTCTATGATACGGAGAATGAGGTGTACTGGGTATTTTTCTATGACGGCGAAGAGATAGTGTATGCCTATTCTGAAGACGGGCAGACTTCCTGGCAGTCTGCGGGCACATTGGGGTACGATACTCCTAACTTCTCCCTTACTTATAAATCGATATCTTCCACAGGATATGTATTCGTAGCGGCTGAAGGGACTACAGAGGGCATAGACCTGGGCGATATCCTGGTCCTTAAAGGGACTATGAGTGCTGATGCGATATCTTTTAGCTCTTCCGTTACCGTATTTGATGGTGATACCACCATTTATACAAAGCCGTCTATCGCTCTCGATTCCAGTAACTACGTATTTGTAACTTCGATATATAATTCCGGGACTGCCTTGGCCGACAATCTACAGGTGTATTTCAATAAGTCGACCAATTCCGGAGGAGACATAACGACGTGGCCTGATGCCATAGGGGATAGCGTAGGAAGAGCTTCCAGCCAGATAGTCGATGCGATAATATTGCCCCAGGGCGGGTCTAATATGTGCCTTATAGTAAACGGTGAATCACAGAATATAGTGAGCTATACCTATGACGGCACTCTCTGGTCTAGCGCCAACACAGGCGGCGATATGTCGTGGTTCAGGTTCCCGGGGAATGCATTTACGCAGATTAACGCAATAGCCGTATTTGAAGGCGATGTGTATCTGGGAGGATATTTTAATATAGTGCTTGAAGGAGAAGACGCCATACAAAATATAGCTGTGTGGGATGGGTCTTCGTGGAATGCGGTGGGAACCGGTCTTAACGGGACTGTATATGACCTTGAGGCTAGCGGGGGTTATCTATATGTAGCAGGACAGTTTTCAGATGCAGGCGGCGTATTAGATTTAAATAATCTTGTCAAATGGGACGGGGAGGAATGGAGCGCGGTAGCGTCGGAGTCGGTTTCCAGTAGTATAAATAAGATAGCAATATCCGGAGGCAATATATATGTTACAGGCTGGTTTTCCAATGATAGCAGTATGGATGACGCCTACGGCGTCGCGTGGTGGAACGGTTCGGCGTGGAATAATATGAACGGCGGTATAACTTCGGGAAGCGCGACGACTATAGCGGTTATAAGCAATTCCGGTATAGACGAAGTATATGTAGGAGGTGCTTTTACACAAGTAGGGGGGACCTTAAGCGTAAATTCCATCGCGCACTGGAACGTCGAGGATGGGTGGAGCGCATTGGGTAGCGGTGTTAGTAACGGCGGCGTAAATGCTATAGCCATAGCCGACATTACGCATATTTATGTCGGAGGTAATTTCTCATCAGCAGGAGGCGTATCTGACACATCAAATATAGCTATGTGGGACGGAGAGGATGATTGGAGCTCAGTCGGCGGCGGCGTCAATGCTACCGTGCAGGCTATCATCGTAGATGGCTCGGATATATATGTCGGAGGTTATTTTACCCACGCCGCTCTGGTCAACGTAAATTATATAGCAAAATGGGATGGTTCTGATTGGGAGGCGTTAGACGGTGGAGTTTCATCGACGACTTTGGCATCCAATGTAAGAGACATCACGATAAGCGGCACCGATCTGTATGTCGCGGGATTTTTTACCGCAGCCGGTAGCCCTCCGACAGATGCGGCTTATGTGGCGTTATGCGATTTTTCAGAGACGCCGGATCCCGTATGGAGCGCTATAGGGGATCTGGGAAGCTTAAGGGCTGATTTCGGCAATACTATATCCACTGTGGCGGTTCTGGATTCCATGGTATACGTTGGCGGGTTTTTTAATACGTTTGGAGACGGGAGCCCTGCATCGTACCTGGCCAGATGGGATGGTTCTGTATGGGAAGATTTTGGGAATCCGGATGGCAGCGTAATAGTGATTGCGCAGAAGCCTGGATCGAGCATTCTTTACATAGGCGGATATTTTGGATCCATCGGCGGTATCAGCGCCAGCAGGATAGTGGAATGTGATCTGACAGACCCTGAAAATCCGGATTGGAGCGCGCTAGGGGACGGCCTTACAGGCAGCGGCATTGTTGCTTCAGTCAATGCGGTAGCATTTTCAGGCACAGACGTATATGTCGGCGGACAATTTGATACGGCAGGTACGGTTACAGCATATAACATAGCGGTTTGGGACGGCGCAGACTGGAGCGCTCTGGGCACAGGCGGAGGGGCGTTAGCCAGTTATGACAGAGTTAACGCCATAGGGATATCCGGAACAGATGTTTACATAGGGGGCAATTTTATAAATGTGCCGTGCGAAGGGTCTGTGACGGCCTCGTACCTGGTTATATGGGATTCTTCAGATAGCAAATGGTACCAGGTAAGCTCAGATCAGTTGACCGCGGAAGTCTATGCTATGGATGTTCTGGATTCCACGCACATATACGTAGGCGGCAACTTCTGGTCCAGCGGGGAAGAGGGTTACCTGGACTTAAGCAGAATAGCGCGTTGGGATGGCTCTGACTGGTATGACCTGGAGGGCGGTCTCAACGGTACAGTGTTTGCTATCAACGCTGTTTCGACAAGCGAGATATACGTAGGAGGAGACTTCCGGAGTACAAATGACGAGTATATCGAGTTGAACAAGATAGCCAAGCTGGATGACTCCGGGGCCAGTGCTGAGTGGGCCGCTCTTGGTAACGGTGTAGGATGGAGCGACAGTGATTCATGGAGTAGTGGGGTGAGGTCGATAGCGGTAGATGGATCGGATATCTATGTGGCAGGTGGTTTTCTTGTCGCGGACGGGGATACCAAAGGTTCTCCATATTTAGCGAAGTACGGCCTGGCAGTAGCCGGAGACGCGGATAGCTTGTCTAAGGTCTCGGCGGTTATAGACGGCAGTGATATCCATCTAGTGTACACTAATGAAGCCGACGATATCATTTACAGAAAATTTGCAAACGCCTCCGGGGAATGGGGCCCTTCTGTCACAGTCAGGGAGGGCACTGTGTCGAATCCCGCGCTTTCCATAAATATATTGACTCATGACCTCCATCTTGTCTGGTCGGAATCGAATTCCGTATATTACGATAAGGGCACTTATTCATCGGGGTCTATAACGTGGAGCCCGTATTTCTTAAGGCTATATTCCGGCGACTCGAGCGTAAACGTTTCGGTGAATCCGGAAGTTAATGCCAGCTCCGAGATCCTGGTCAGCTGGACCGTCAGCGGCACGGAATCATATACGGTTATGGCGCAGATAGTCTCGGTGACCGAGTTCGGCAGTAAGACCATAGAGACATCTTCGTCCACTTTGCACAATATAGAGTTTGACGGATTCGGTTCTTGGGAGCTCCAGGATAGTCTGGTGCTTGACGGATATCTCTTGATAGGCGGCACTTCGTTTTTATACGCTGACGGTAACGATATTACCACATCCGGAGATTGGACTAATTACGGAGCTTTCATTCCAGGCGATAACGCGGTCACTTTTAGCGATGCATCAGGCACACAGCTCGTCACATCCGAGATATCGGGTACTCAATTCAACGATTTCGTACATTCGGGCGGCGCTACGCTCCAGCTGTCGGGTAATGGTATCAAAGTAGGCGGTAATTTTACAAACTCCGGCGGCACTTTCAACGCAAACGGCAATACCGTCACATTCAACGGTTCCGGTATTTCGAATACCATAACAGCGTCCAATGCGGCTTTCTACGCAGTCGCTTTTGATAACGCTTCAGGGATATGGACCCTGCAGAACAACCTCCAAGTTTCCGATGATTTTTCCATCGTTGCAGGTACGGTATCGGCAGGTACTTATACTATAACAGTAGGCGGTGACTGGAACCACTCAGGCGGGACGTTCGACTACGGCACTTCCACAGTGAAGCTGACCGGCTCTGACAATACGATAACCGTATCTACCAGCGGAAGCTACGAAACAAATTTAGGCTTTTACTCACTCACCATAGATACGGGGGCTTATTATGAGTTGACTGCCGGATTTACGCTCGCTGAATATGGCACGCTTACATTGAAAGGAGAGTTATACATACCTTATGGTGTAACTATGATGGCATACGGCGGGTCGGTCGTAATGGACGGAGGTGCATTATCCGGCGATAACGGATTGTTTGAGCATATGTTATTAGATGATCTACATACACTGGAATACACGAGCGGTACCATATCTGTCGCATGGTACAGATATATCATAATGACGGATGCGGAGACGAATGCAAAGATAGGGATAGCCCCTTACGAGTCGATAGTAGCCATATTCGGCAACGCTGAAAACGATATGACCTGCGAGTTGACTAATAGCACGGGGGATCTGGATGCAACCGTCTTAATGCTGGGTTGCGCTCAGCCGGGATATGACCTTACATTAGACTTGACCGGGTATGAAGGTACCGTCGATGCCTCAGTGATACTTTTGGCAGGCGATAACTTAGGGCCAATGCTAGGTCTTGGCGACAGCTTCGGGACCGTCACGATAAATGCCGGCGCCGAAACCAGATTTAATCTTGATGGTTTTGAGAATTTTGGAAACCTTAGTATGTTTATTGATACCGGTAATAGCGGAGACCCTTGCGTAATAAACGCAAGCTCTTCGACCTGGAATATAGGCGGTAGCTGGCAGAATGTGGCCGGCACTCTGGGATTTAACGCGGAGACATCCACTGTGATCTTTGATGGCTCGGCCACGCAAGTCATCTTAGGTGAAAATGTTTGGTACAACCTAACAATAGCAAATACTGCGGCAGAGCCGGGGCCGGATGCGGTAGTAGTGCCGCTTAACCCGCAAACGGTCACGAACACGATTTCTGTAATTGACGGCGCATGGGGTGCCGTATCGGGTGACGACTATAATAATTTCTCGATAGGAAAAGACGGCCTGGTCAGGGCCATTGATGATGAAGGTGTATATGCGGAATTTACCGTTTCAGGCGACTGGACAAATTACGGATCTTTCGACCACAATAACAGTACGGTCATACTCGATGGCGATGGGACCCAGACGATTTATGGTGCCACGGTATTTTATAACCTTACAAAAGAGGTTGCATCCGAAAAGACTCTTAGATTTGACCAGGCCTATTGCCAGATAATCGAAGGTACCCTTACCCTGAACGGTGATACAGATGCGTATCTGAACCTCCGTTCAACCACAGACGGTAAGGCATGGGTCTTCTACGCCAATGCCACGGATATTGACTGGGTAGATGTGCAGGATAGCTATAACTTCGGCACGCTCATATCGCCGACCAATTATACCGATTCCGGCCATAACTATAACTGGTTTAGCGGGCCAGATTCTGTATGGACCGGGGCCGAGAGTTCGGACTGGGATGACCCGGATAACTGGACCGGCGGTGTCCCGACTACCGGTGAAGATGTGCTGATATCTGCAATTACAGAAGGAAATTACCATCCGATCTTAAATATGAATACCGATGTTTTAGAATACATCTTAATCGACGGGGGCGCTGTATTGACAGTAGGTATATATAATCTGAATGCCGCAGACCTTGGTATCGGGTCCGGCTCAGAAGTTAGCGTATCTACCGGTGCTATTTATATCTCGGGCATTTTGGTTTCCGTAGGCACCGTAACCTCAACAGACGCTTCAAATATATTTATAGGCGGCGGTTGGAATATGAGCGCCGGGACCTTTGTTTCTACCGGAAGTACCGTAAGGTTTACGGGCTCGGGGCTGACCTATATAATCACCGGCTCGCAGCCATTTAATAATCTTGTTCTTAACAATGACAGCGGGACGTTCCAATTGAAAGATGACATGACTATAGAGGGAGATTTCCAACTATGGGACGGCACTTTTAATCAGGGTAGTAATGACATAAGCCTTGAAGGGGATATGAGCTTGTCTTCCGGAACGTCATATTCTTCGAGCGGCACCATAACATTCTCCGGGACCGTTACTCAGTTTTTTTCAGATAATAATTCTACCAAACAAAATATAGGTAACATAAGGCTTTCCAACTCACTTACACTGACATCCGACATGGCTTGCAGCGATATAACTATCGATGCCAGCACCACGCTTGACGCTTCTGACGGGGACACTGAGACCCACGATATAACTACGGACGGAAGTTGGGTCAATAACGGGACGTATATACCCGGTACCGATGAGGATGAGGGAAGCGCAGTAATATTTACTGGGACTGATGTGGTTATCAATTCGGGCGGCACCGGGTCCGCTAAAGACTTTGGTGATTTGTTTATAGATACCACAGGTACCGTTACCATCACAGGTAACGACCTTAAAGCGAGCAACATAGATATTTATCAGGGGACCCTGGATATAACGGGTTACGATATCTATACAGAATACGGCCTTGCAATCCGCAATACCGAAGCCGCTGATAAAACGGCGAATTTTAAGTCCGGGGCCGATGACCATATCTATGTAGGCCCTGTCGGAGACGACGCTATTTCCTTGATTTCGATAGCCGATGGTTACAAGATAACCGTGAATTTTACGGAGTTTTACGGGACAGTGCATGCAGGGTCTTTGCTTATCGTAGGCGATGGCCAGCTCGGTTCATTTCTTTCCATGATGGGGCTAGGCGTGCCTCAAGGTTACGTGGTTCTTAATGCCGGAAATGCGCAGTTCGATCTCGCAGATATAGATACGGGCGGATATGTGCCCATCATAGACGGGGATAGTCTTTATATGGAGTCTTCGGCTTCCGGTACCAATTCTATAAATGCCGGAAGCTCTGATTGGGCGCTTGAAGGAAACCTGGATATAGAGGGCGGGACATTTGCTCACGGCACCGGCACCATAACATTTGACGGCGGCTCGACACAATACATAACCTCGGACGGGCAGGACATGGGGGATATAAGGGTTTCCGAAACCGGTACTGTGTTGATAGTGACAGACGCATTTACAGGAAAGAATGTCAGGATAGATTCCGGGGCCACCTTCGATCTTAACGGACAGGATTATACACAGCACGAAACCACCACGCTTGACGTTTACGGTACACTGAAAGCCACTGCCGATGAAGATATAGATGCCGTGAAGACGCCTGATTTCTATTCTGGTTCTACGATGGAATTTAGTGCCTCGACGGGAACGCGCGATATATGGGATTTTGGAACAGATGCTTATCTTAATTCCACCTTGAAATTTTCAGGCGCGGGCACTTATACTATCGCCTCGAGTCCTACCACCAGAAATTGCGGTACTCTGACCGTGCTTGCTGGTACTTTCGCTATAGGCTCAAATACGCTGAACGTGTCCGGCAGCCTTTCTAATTCTTCGACTATTACCATATCAACCGGGATATTAGACGTGGGCGGCAACTTTACCAATTCCGGTACCATAACATCGTCAGGCGCCGCCGATATCAGGGTGGGCGGCAACTGGGCAGATTCCGGTACGTTGAATGCCGGTTCATCTACCGTAACGTTTGACGCCGCCGCTACGGGTAAGACTATAAGCGCCGGAGATAGCCCATTCTATAACGTAGTATTCGCTAACGCCGCGGGGGGCTGGACTATATCGGGGTCGTTTAGCGCGGGAGGGAGTTTTACCGTATCGAGCGGCACCGTTACATTGAGCGAGTATAGTAAAGTTTACGTGTCTGGTAATGTCACTCTGGCCTCCGGATGCACATTTACCGCAGGGACGATGTCGGCTGTCATACTGAACGGCGCCGCGGCACAGGCTGTTACAAGTAACGGCCACTCTTTCTACGATGTAAAGATCACGAATGCTTCAGCCGGAGGGGTTACATTCAATGACCAGCTGCAATGCACGAGGCTAATAGATGTCACCCCCGGTTCTACCATAAAATTCTCATCCGACGCGGAGAACCCGCACACCATAAGCGAAGAGTTCCACATAAAAGGCTCGAGCGTAAGCCATATTATTTTAGGGCCCAAAGACGCCGGACAGCAATGGTATATAGACGCGCCCGCAATAACCAGTAACTTTGATGTTTTATACGCCCATGTGGTCGTATATGCCGATGTAAGCTATTCCACCGCAACTCCGAACACCATATACGCTGACTATGAGTCGACGCTTTCCAATACTTCGGGCTGGCAGAAGGGCGCAGAAGTGACGTGGGTGGCCTCAGGCGCAGGTAACTGGAATACGGCATCCAACTGGTCAGGCAATGCTGTCCCCGGGGTGGCGGATTCAGTATTTTTCGACGATACCAGCGTAGAGGATTGTGCCGTAGATGTAGAAGTAAAGATAGGCCACCTGGTAATAGGTCCAGGTTATACCGGTTCTATAACTCAAAGTGAGGATGTGCGCGTAGAGGGCGATTTCACGATAACCTCAGGGACCTATAATGAAGGTACCTTTAATCTGATAGTTGTCGGTAATTCCACAATAGGCGGCGGCAGTTCTTCCGCCACCGTGAACGTTGGCGCCAATAATGTAAGCGGAGGCGGATGGGGCACTACCGACCTTACCATCGGCGTGAACGGAACTATAATCTGCACCGGAGATAATGTGGGAGAGATAGATTCCGGTATATTATTCTCAGGCAACTGGGATTCGGCCTCCGGCACATTTACCCCTGATCCGGACGGCTATAGTTTAATAGTTTATGGCGGTTCTGAAGACAGGACTATTGAGACGCAAGATATAAATATGGGCAAATTCATGATTCAGACTACCGGTTCTTTGACTATGGGGTCTGACTTGACCCTGGATTTTTGTTGGATACTTCAAGGCACTTTCAGCATGGATAGTTATGACCTGACAGTTGGCGATTCGGGCACTATGATCATGGGCGGCACTTTTAATGCAAGCCCGACAGGGACATTTTCTACAGCCTTATTGGGAATCGGAGGCGCTTTCACCGATGTGCATGTTAATTTGTCGAGCGGGCCAGTGAATATAACCGCTACTGAACCGCCGGTAGGGGGAGATTATACTTTCTCAATAGAGGAAAAAAATTACCCCACATATTTTGTCGCGGGGTCCGGCCTTATAACGGTAAACGGTATATATGGCAATGTTCCGGCCGAAGGACCCGGTATCATGTCTATCGACTGGACCACCAATCGTGGTACGCTGGTTCTTAACAGCAATACAAGCCAGGATCTTCCGGATAACTTATATTACAATCTTACTCTCAACAAAAGGTCGGGCGAAGTTTCGCCGGTATATACTATGACAGCCGACACTGTGATAGAGAGCGCTCTCACCATAGGCTCAGGAGCGGTTTTTGATAACGACTCGACCTATAATCTTACAGTGGGAGGCAATTGGATCAACAGCGGCACCTTCTCCCATAATTCAGCCGGTACGGTGACATTTAACGGCAATACCACAGTAGGCGGGACTTCAGCGCTTTCATTTTATCATATAAGCATAGCGGAAGATGCCGTGATGGATATAGGTACGCACGACCTTACGGTGTCCGGGACATTCAGTATATATGACGGCGCCACATTTAAATTGGCCGGTACACAGACCACGTTGCCGGCCAGCTTCGTTGTGCCCAGTGGTTCGTGCACAATAGAGTATAACGGTTCCGGTACCGAATCCGCGAACTTACCCGCTTGGGATTACGGAAGCGCCAATATTACCATAAGTGGCAGTAACGTATTTACGCTCGCATCGACATTGGAATGCATGGGTCTTACTTTGTCCGGTACGGGCGGACTTAATACAAGCGGTTATGCCATGAGTGCATCAAGTTATACCCAGTCTGACGGTTCGTTCGTCGGATCGGCTTCGGGACATGGCATGATAAGTATAGGAGGGGATTTTGATATGTCGGGCGGCACATTCACTCAGGGTAGCGGCGGAGATAATAATACAATTTACATTATAGGCGATGTGTATATTTCAGGCGGCACTTTCGAAGAGGCCGCTTCTGATTTCATCTTATTATTAGGAGATTTTGAGATCACAAATGATGCGACATTCGTGAAATATTCGGACGGCGGTATCGTATTCGGCAGGGCGATCATGATTGGCAGCGGCACTCAGAACTTTACACCCAACGACGACAATATGGGTAATATACTTTTGGCCTCTCCGGGAACAGGGTCCACCGCAGAGGTTGTACTGCACCATGACCTGAAAGTAGATAACATAGCAATAGATTTCAGTGGCGAAGGCCTGGGGACCTTCAGCATTTTAAACGCAAACGGCTACAATATCGCGTGTAGCGGCACATGGTCGGCTCTGGGCACATTCATACCGGGTACAGGTACCGTGACCTTTAACGGTACGGGCGCCCAGGAAGTATATAGCGGCGGTAACTTATTTAACTACGTAAATATCGCAAATACCTCTATAGGCGGAGTGACCTTCGAGGATCGGTTACAATGCGCGAGATTTATAGCGGACACGCCGGGCGCCAGCATATTCTTCTCCGCGGAATCTTCGGGCGCCCCTCACACGGTATCGGAGGAGTTCTACGTAAAAGGATCAGACTCTGACCCGGTAGTTCTGGGGCCGAAAGATACCGCGACGCAGTGGTATATAGAAGTGCCCGATATAGACAGCGATCACGGCCGCGTAGTTATATATGCTGATGTAAGTTATTCCACCGCCGTCACCAATACTATATATGCGGACAGTTACTCCACCCTCTCTAACACGGTAAATTGGGACCAGGGCACAGAGGTGACGTGGGACGCCCCTTCGGGGCTCGATACGGATTGGAGCACTGCCGGTAACTGGTCCGGTGATACCGTGCCGGAACCAAATGATACCGTGATATTCGACAACACTAGCATCATAGATTGCTCTATAGACACAGAGAGTTTTGCGGCTCACATCTTTATAGGGTCAGGTTACACAGGTTCCATAACCCAATTGGCTGATTTTACTGTATACGGAGACTTTACCATAACTTCCGGCACATATAATGCGGGGACATTCGATGCTACCGTAATAGGCGATACAACGATAGGCGGCGATTCGTCTGATGCGGTATTTAACATCGGGGCGAGTAACGCAAACGGATTTTCTACCACGGATCTTACCATAGATGATAATGGTACCCTCACCTGTACCGGGGCCAGCCAGATAACGCTCGCCGGAGACTGGGACTCTTCGTCAAGCCTTTCTAATTTCACTCCGGGCGAAAGCACTGTATCTATGACAGGAAGCGGGAGTATTGCTATAAAGGTCGCGGTGCTTGACGACAACACTCCTCCGGTATTCAATATACTTGAATGTGCCGCAGATGGTATGACAACAACTCTGGTCAATGCGATCTCAACATATTATCTCCATCTTGGAGAGGGGACGCTTACTGAGAACGAACCGCACGTTGTGGCTATATTCGGCGAGGATGATGTTTTAGTAAATGACGGGGCAACCCTGGATTTCGCAGGGATTGTATTTATACCTTGGGAAGAAGGATGGTCTCAGAATATCCCCGGAGGAGATTATTCAGGATTAACTTTGTTATACTTTTACGCAAGAGACGGAAGAGGGGGAGACTCTCATTTCTATCTTCAAGGCGATATAGAAGCTAATTTTATCCAGATAGCAGCGGTTAACACAAGAGATACAGATACGAACTTCGCTGTATTACACACGAACGATCATGATATAACTATCACGAATGGACTGATGGTGGGGGTCACAGAATATGCGTATGGAAGGCTCGATTGCGGCGCGAGCACTATAAGCGTCGGAGATGTCGTTATCTATGAATCTTTTGGTACGCTGAAAAGTGAGATAGATGCCGACAGTTCAGTATGGTATATAAGCGGCAGCACCTTTGAAAACGGAGGCACTTTTACCCCGGGTACATCCACCGTTAATTTTACGGGTAGCAGTAGCTACCAATATATATACGGTAACACCACTTTTTATAATCTTGCCAAGACTTGGGCTACCGAAACGTCTGTGACCCTTTGCTTTGAGGCCGGTTCTACGCAGGTGATTACTGGCACACTTACGCTTCTGGGGGATTCCGCGGCATATCGCATTAATTTGATATCTTCCGAACCCGGCTCCTTCTGGAACATAACATTCACAAACTCCAACATACAATATGTAGATGTCAGGGACGGATACCGCACGGGTTCTACCAACCTCAATCTTAATACTACCGATAATAAAAACTCCGGCCATAACTATAATTTCTTCAGACATTATATCTGGGATGGAAGTGAGAGCACCACATGGTCAGCGCCGGCCAACTGGGACCAGGGGACCCTGCCGGGGTTGAACGACACAGTCATCATAGCCAACGTAACTAACGATCCTATTTTAACCGGTGATGATGAAGATAAAGATTACTACCTTATAGTCGATGCCGGCGCTATGCTAGACCTCGATGCCTATGCTCTGGATACCTCTGACATAAATAACAGCGGCACTATAGACGTAGGGAGCGGGACCCTGAATGCGATCGGAGCTCTCAATAACACAGGCGGTACGATTACGGTATCTACCGGCATCATAGATGTCGACGGCGATATAGTCGTGGGCACGCTTACCTGCTCCGGCACGGCCACGATAAATATAGGCGGCGACTGGACCGGGACAGGTTCGTTCGATCCCGGTGATTACTCAACAGTTAACTTTGATGGCGGATCCCAGCATATTTACGGAGATAATTCATTCAATAATCTTTCCAAGATCCTGGATTATACGGGAAGCTCGACTCTTACATTCGAACATGGGAAGACCCAGATAGTTAACGGTGAAATAACCTTGAATGGTTATAGTGCCGGATATCGTCTTGATCTCGAGTCAGACCTGTCGGGCTCTTTCTGGGCGATAACCATAACCGATGCTTCTCCCGACATCCAGTATGTAAGTGTAAAAGACGGTTACCGCAACGGAGAGGAAAATCTCGAGCTTGATACTACGGATAATCAAAATAACGGGCATAATTACAATTTCTTCGCGCACTATACATGGGAGGGCGATGACGGTACAAGCCCCACAGACTGGGAAGTATCTAATAATTGGGACCAGGGCGCACTGCCGGGATTAAACGATACGATCATTATACCCGATGTGACTAACCAGCCTCAGCTTACTGAGGGCGAAGATGCCGATTCTTATTATATTATCTTGGAGTCGGGCTCAGCGCTGGATTTGAATGGTTTTACTCTTGGGACTTCTTTTGTGGACAATGAAGGCACTATAGCCATAGGCAGTGGGACTCTAAATGTATCCGGGGATATTGACAACTCAAGCGGTACCATAACTATCTCGACAGGCGAGTTGGATGTAGAAGGGGATATCGTGGTCGGCGTGCTTACATGTTCGGGCACGGCCACTATATATGTGGGAGGTGACTGGACGGGTTCCGGCTCATTCACCCCGGATGACTCCACCGTTTATATGGATGGCGTGGTGCAATATATTTACGGTGACAATACATTTAATAACCTGTCAAAATTAGGCATATTTGACACCGCTTATCTGTACTTCGAACATGACAAGACCCAGGTAATTAACGGTACCCTGCATCTGGTCGGGGATGGCGGTGTCGACAGCCCGGTTTTCCTCAGATCCGACGAATCCGGTTCGTACTGGTATATCACATTCGATAACCCTCCGGATCCGGACGATATCAAATACGTAGATATAAAAGATGGCTGGCGCAACGGAAGCGTTAACCTGGAGCTCACCCCGCAATACAATAGGAACTCAGGACATAATCATAATTTCTTTGCCGACTATATCTGGGAAGGCGACGACCTGACGAGTCCTACCGACTGGTCTGTGGCGGCGAACTGGGATCAGGGGGTATTGCCCGGATTGAACGATAGTGTCGTAATACCCGACGTAACTAATGACCCCGCGCTTTCGGCTAATGATCCGTATAATTATTATTACATCACCGTGGAAACAGGAGGCGTTCTCACCGTTAACGGTTATATCCTCGGAGTGCGTACCATAGATAATAGCGGTACCATAACCATAGGTAACGGGACATTGGAAGTGTCAGAGTACGTCAATAATGACGGGACGATGACATTGTCGACAGGGGAACTGACCGTAGGCGGCGATATGTCCATAACCGGTACTCTGGAATGTAGCGGCGCGGCTACCATTACAATAGGCGGTGACTGGGATTCTTCTTCTACGCTAAGTACTTTTACTGCCGGAGAGAGTACTGTAACGATGACAGGGAACGGATCGATAACCGCTTATCCGAACTCTGCTTTAGATTCAAATCCGATAGGCGCATTCTATAATTTAAAGATAGCCGGAGGTACGGTTCTGGGAAGTTCGACTATATATATAACAGGCCAATTGCAATTGGAGTCCGGCACCTTTACCACAATATCAGGCGATGCGCCTGTCTTCCTGACCGGGAGAGGCACTGTCCTTAGCGGCACACCTACAGCTGCGAACCTGAATTGCGTGATCCTGGCTTATTATCCTACATATACATTGGTGGGAGAGGAGACCGAATGGGCGCAAAATATCACTTCGGGCAACTATTCAGGGGTCTATGCCCTGGTTCTTGCAGGTCAAGGCGGGACTATAGGCGATACGATAGATGGGGACACGATATTTACCCTGCAACCCGGCGGTCTTACGACAAATCTTTTAGTGTTACTTAATACTAACTCTGTAGATACGGATGATGCCCGCGCTATATTTAGTACCGAGAATTATCCGGTCACGGTTTCCGATCTTTGCGTCGGTAACCTTTTTGATGAGGTGGATGGAAACTCTTTGGGGTTACTGCAACTCGGCTCTTCTACTTTAACGGTAGATAACGTATTCATATTTTACTCTACCAACACCACCGGCCAAAATACCATAACCTGTAACTCTGCGAATATTTATGTATCGGAGAGTTTTTTAAGCGGCGGAGTATTTAATGCCGGAAATTCAACCGTAACATTTAATGGAAGTGGCACGTATCGCATTGCCGGTATTTCGGACATAACCTTTAACAATCTGAATATAGGCACGACCCTCACAGGGGAAGAATACCTTACTATAAATATAGGACATTTTTCGGATGATTCGACACTACAGGTAACGGCAGCGAACCTAAATATAGGCTCGACCTTGCAGACGACAGGTGTAGCAACATTGAACTTGGGAGTGTACTACGATGAAAACATCGAGGATTGGGCATGTAGCCTGGTTCCGCAGATACTAAATGTAACGGGAAATCTTACTATAAATAAATCAGGTACCTCAACCGGCGGCGGCGCTCTGGTATCCGAATCTACTCTGGCCAACCCAATAAGCGTGGGCGGGAACTGGACAAATAACCGTGGATCATCATTTACCGCAGGATCGGGCACAGTCATCTTTAATGGTACAGAATCGGGCAAGACTATCACTTCCGGTACCGGCAACCCATTCTATAATATTGATTTTGATGCGTTGTCTTCGGGCGGTGTATGGACTCTGCAGGATGATATGATCGTTGCCGGCGCGTTTGGGGTGGGGACTTACGGATCATTCGTATCCGGTTCGCATGCACTCAATATTTCCGGTGAGAGCGCTACTTATCTAGGCACAGACATAAATCCTGCCAATACCACCTGGACCGGCGGTACCCTTAATATACAGTCCAATATAAACCAGACACTTCCGTCCAGTGAGTTGTATAACGACATACAGCTTGGCAGATATTCAGGTGTGGGTCCCACACTCTATACCATGGGCTCTTCGACTATAGGCGGTACAGGTACCATAGATAATGACGCCAGAGTGGTGTTAATCGTTACCGTAAGCTCTGCCGAAAACAAAGTATATGATGCTACTACTACAGCCACTGTAGATGCCGGGAATATATCGACCAACAATATATTTTCCAATTATACTGTTTCCGGTACATATACGAGCGCTTCTTTTGAAGATAAAAACGTCGGTATAGGTAAGGAAGTAACTGTAAATGTCGCGCTTGCGGGCACCGATTCGGGTAAATTTAGCCTAAGTTCTGAAACTGCATTAACGACAGCCAGTATCTCTAAGGCCGATCTCCAGATAACGGGGGTGACAGCCGATAACAAGGTCTATGACGCCACCACTACCGCGACCCTCTCGGGTACGGCCACTGTAACACCGCTACTCTCAGACTCGGTCTCTGTCACCGGC
>JAGOLR010000015.1 GCA_017993955.1 Candidatus Omnitrophota bacterium | reverse complement strand
TTTATCGATATAGTAAACATCCTGCGGAAGTTTTATGAATTTATAAGTCTTAAGGAACCAGCATAAAGCTAAACCAAAAACAGCCCCTATAGCTGTACCCGCCAGTCCTATCATGGTCCCCTGCATAGCGAAAATATACATGATATCGCGGCCGGATGAGCCCACTGCCTTCAGGATGCCCACGTCCTTCGTCTTCTCAAGAACGGTCATGATCAAAGTACCGGATATGTTAAAACAGGCCACCATCACTATAAGCGCCAAGATTATAAACATCACGGTCTTCTCAAGTTTAAGCGCCTCGATAAGGTTCTTATTGAGATCAAGCCAGCTCATAATTATGTAAGGCTGGTCTATCTTTTCGCGTATCGACTCCTTCGCCTTCTTCACATTGAACGCATCGTCTACCCTTACTGAAAAACCGCTGACCAGACCCGTGGTATTCAAAAGTTCCTGGGCCGATGGAATGCTCATGTATACGAGCCCGGAATCATACTCGTACATACCCGATTTGAATATTCCCGCTACTCGAAACTCGATGCCGTCTATATTACCTGGGGTAAAAAGCGACACCAAATCTCCTAAATTAAGTCCCAGTTTAGACGCGAGTTCGCTGCCGACGACTATACCGTAATCGTCTAATTCCAAGCCGCCTTCCTTGATGTACTCGCCCAGCCTGTTTACTTTCACTTCACCTTCAGGGTCTATCCCCTTGGCGATGATACCCAATACGCTCTCGCGGAATCTTATCAGGGCCTGCCCGTGCAAAAACGGAGAAACGGATCTTACGTGCTCGGCTTTGAGTATCGCGTCAAGTAGGCCGGGCGAGGATTTAACGCCGTAGTCCGAAGTTATCTCTATGTGAGAGTAGGTGCCGATGATCTTTTCCCGCAGATCCTCGTCGAAGCCGCTCATCACCGAGATAACGACGATAAGCGCTCCGACTCCTACGGCAACGCCCAGGATGGATATCAGGCTTATGAGGGATATGAAACGTTCTTTATGCTTTGATGTGAGATACCTTACGGCTATGAAGAGTTGCCATGTCATTATGACGGCCTAGCCTTGTTCCTGCGGACTTTCCGGTTTAAGTTGCGGGAATAATATGACGTCCCTTATGGAGGGTGAGTCGGTCAATACCATAACGAGCCGGTCTATGCCTATACCAAGACCACCTGCCGGAGGCATGCCGTATTCGAGCGCGCGCACAAAGTCCTCGTCTATGGTTCGCTTGTCGGTACGCTCTTTATCCGAGGCGGCTTTCAATTCGTCCTCGAACCTCGCCTTCTGCTCTATGGGATCGTTCAATTCTGAATATGCGTTGGCTATTTCCATGCCACCCATATATAATTCGAAACGGTCGGTAAGATGAGGGTTGTCTTTTTTAGTCTTCGCAAGAGGGCACATCTCTTTAAATATGTCGACGACAAATACCGGATGGTCCCCGGCCTTCGGCTCCACAAGCTCTCCTACAATATTTATTATCTGCGTCTTAGAGACGTCTTTGCCTTCGATCTCGATGCCCTTTGCCTTAAGCTTCTTGACCCACTCGGACTGGCTGTCCTGCGGTACTATCCCGAACTGCTCTTTCATGAGATCCGCGAAAGAGACTCTCTCCCATTTGGACAGGTCGAGATTCTTCCCCTGATATTTGAGAGTCGTTGTGCCAAGAACGGTCCTTGCAAGGTGCGTTATCATATCCTCGGTCAGTTTCATCATTCCTTCGCAATCCGAATAAGCCTCGTATATCTCTATCATCGTGAATTCCGGATTATGCCTTATAGAGATACCCTCGTTCCTGAAATTCCGGTTTATCTCGTATACTTTTTCAAACCCGCCTACAAGCAGCCTCTTTAAGTATAATTCCGGGGCTATACGCAGGAATAGATCTATATCCAAGGCCTCATGATGTGTCTTAAAAGGTTTACCGGCCGCGCCGCCCGGTATTGACTGCATCATCGGGGTCTCCACCTCCAGGAAGCTCCGCCCGTCGAGGAATTTTCTTATCTCTGTTATTATACGCGAGCGCGCTATGAATACATTCCTCACTTCGTCATTGACTATAAGATCCACGTAACGTTGACGGTATCTTGTCTCGACGTCTTTAAGCCCATGCCACTTTTCAGGAAGAGGTCTTAGCGACTTGGAAAGTAACTCAAAGCTCTTCACTATTATAGTGGGCTCTCCCGTGCGGGTTTTAAAAGTATCGCCTGTAACACCTATAAAATCACCTATATCTATATGTTTTAAAAACTCAAATCCGTCCTTACCTACTATATCTTCTTTTACATATGCCTGTATCTTAGCGTATGTATCCTTGATGTCGAAGAATATGCTCTTGCCGTGCGCACGGCACGCCATCACCCTGCCGGCTACGGTAGCGGTAGCCCCTTCGGAGAAATTATCTTTCAATTCCTTTATCCCCGATGACACGCTGAATTTGCAGCCGTACGGATAAACGCCTGAGTCTCTTATGGCAGAGAGTTTAGACTTACGCTGCCTTATTATCTCGTTGTCTTCGAGTTGCATAGATATGTCCTATTTTAGGGTTAAAAGCTGAACCGATGGCTTTGTTGATTATAATTCCCATTGCAGGGGCTGTCAAGCGAGAACGCTCCGGGAGGGCTACTTCTCTTTCTTTATATATTTCACGAAGAGCTCGACTATCCTGGGATCGAACTGGCTACCGGCGCCTTCCTTTATTATCTGCAGGGCCTTATTTCTGGAAAATGCCTTGCGATAAGGCCTGTTAGACGTAAGCGCCTGGTAGACATCTGCTATAGCTATTATGCGGGCGCCGATAGGTATCTCTTCCGCCTTCAACCCTGCGGGGTAGCCCTTTCCGTCCCAACGCTCGTGATGATACAGTACCAGCGGGACTATATCATGCATGAATTGTATGGGCCTTATTATGTCTGCCGCTATCTGGGGATGTTTTTTTATCTCATCGAATTCTTTTTCGGTAAGCTTAGATTTTTTATGAAGTATCTTGTCGCTTATACCCACCTTGCCCAAATCATGCAGGACCGCCGCCTGTCTGACATTCTCCAACTCGTCCGACGACAGATCGAGGGCCTTGGCTATTGCCGTAGCGTACCTAACGGTGCTTTCTGCATGCCTTCCAGTATAATGGTCCCTGAGCTCTATGGTCTTAGCAAAGGCATGTATGGATTCTATAATATTCTGCTTTCCGCTTTTAGTCAGCTTCTCTATCTTCTTCTTTAAGAAAGTTATATCTGTAGACGCAAGATCCTCTTCACCCTGTTCCTTATGGCTTACAAGTTCTACGGCGGAATACACCTTGTTCCCTCCGGCCCTCTTTACCTTGTTCAATATCTTATCGGTCATACTTATCAGGTCTATGCCGCGCTTTACCGAGTCTTCCGGATAGGAAGCCGTCGCTACGCTAAGTTTAAGTTTCACCGAATGGTTTTTATCGCCGAAATTGTACAGGTTAACGGCGTCCAGCAACCTTTGGGCCAAGGTGATGGCCTTGGTTCTGTTGGTCCCGGGGGATAATATAATAAACTCCTCGCCCCCGTACCTGACCACTATATCATAACGCCTCACCAGCCTGCGCAGCTGCTTGGCCAGCTGCTTCAAAACCATATCTCCAAAATCATGTCCGTAAACATCGTTTATAGACTTAAAATAATCTATATCCAGCATTATAGCCGACAACGGATGTCCATATCTGCGCGCCCTGTAAAATTCCGACTCTATAACCTCACTCAGGTACCGGTGGTTGTAAAGACCTGTTTGGGAATCGCGCAAGGCTATCTGCCCCATCTGCCTGTTCGATTTTATGAGCTCTTTATACAGAACGCTCAACTGCTCTTCGGATTTTTTGGAATCGGTTATATCGCGTATTATACTCACTATAAGATTTGTCTTGCCGTCTGCCAGGATAGGGGCCCAGGAGTGAGAGACCCACTTTACCTCGGAGTTCTTAGTTATTATCCGGTACTCCAGATTCAGGCCGCTTCTGCCCTTGAATGCGCCTTCGAAAGCCTCTCTCACCCTGTCTATGTCGTCCTCGTAAATTATCGAGGGCTCTTTACCAACCAGTTCTTCGGGATCGTACCCGAGGGCCCTGTTACATGCGGGGCTCAAATATACGATCCTCCCGTCATTTGCGGTAAGCATTATGACATCGTTAGAATTTTCAACGATCTTTTTGTATCTCTCCTGGCTCTCCTTAAGATCCGCTTCGGCCTTCTTCTTCTCGGTTATGTCTCTTACGTATTCTATAATACCGGTCATCTGGCCTGTGACTGTATCAAACATAGGATAACTGTAAAGGTCTATCCAGCCCACAACCTCTCCGGTAGGCCCTCTCTTAGGGACTACCTCATAAGCGGCTTTACCGGTATTCAGGCTTTCTATGGTAGGGCATTTCTCACAATGCGTAGATCTTCCATGGTAGGCTTCAAAACATTTTTTCCCCACCAAAGGCATAACATGGGCATACCATTTCTCCATGGTAGGGTTGACACGTATGATCGTCATGTCCGTACCCAAGACACTTATTCCATCCTGTATGCTGGAGAATATGCTTTTAAGGAAGTGCTCGTTCTGGCGTATAGACTCTTCATTCCTTTTCCGTTCGGCCAGCATCTTGGCATTTTCTAAAGCCACTGCGGCACTGGCAGCCAAGCCCTGGAGCATGAATGCATCCTGTATGTCGAATTCTGCATGCTCTTCCTTGTTGTAGATCTCAAAACAACCTATCAGTTCACCTTTGTTGTTGATTATGGGCACGCTGATAAGATTGTAAAGGCCAAACCTATCCCTTATCTCCGGCAGGACCTGCTTGTCGTGAGCAACATCGTTTGTAATATAAGGTTTCATCGCAGTGGCAACCCAACCGGGAAGACCATGGCCGGGTTCAAAGACATAATTAACAGCTTCCAGATGTCCTTCTCTGTTATATTCGGTAAATACCATCTTCCCTTCTTTTAATATCCCGCCCATCCCTGAGGTGGCGCCGACTACCTCCATGGCCGCAGCTATAAGGGTCCTCACGATGACCGGTATCTCTAAGACGGCATTTATGTGCTGGCTCGTGCGGGATAGAACTTCAAGCTGATAGTCGCGACACATAAGAGCGTTCTCGGCGCTCTTCCTTTCGGTTATATTACGCACGAAGGCGAATCCGTATTCATCTCCCTCGAATTCTATATAATTAAGCGTTACCTCTACGGGATATGTCTCTCCCGATTCCTTCCGGTTGATTGATTCATATGTTATGATACCGCGATTTTTCAGCTCATCCCAGTATTCATGCCAGGCCTCGACTGTTAGCTTAGGATCGATGTCAAATATCGTCTTATCGGTAAGAGCCGCGTGGGAATAGCCCAAGGCATTACACGCCATATCGTTTGCATATAGAATATGCGCGTCCGCCCCGATCCAGAATATGGAGTCTCCCGCACGATCTATTGAGAAGTGAGCGAACTTAAGTATATCCTCCGCGCTCTTACGCTCTTCCTCTATACCAAGGGCGCTTGCTATTACACCCATTATCTTACGATCTTCGTCTGTAGGAATAAAATCGTACTGGTATACCGCGCATAGAGTGCCTACGTATGAACCGCCAAAACTTACCGGATAGCCGAGGTACGTCTGCAGATTATAGGCCTGCACATTGGGATCTGTCCTGGCATAATCGGTATCCTGAAGATTGCGTATGCAGACCATTTCGTTTTTGGCCTGCTTGATAACGTCGTAACAGATATGACCTTCGGCCTTGTCAGAAGATTTATAACCGGGCGGGACATTCCACTGGCCGCATGATTTCAGCGTATCGTCTTCCAGGCGGTTGTATAAAGCGCAATCCGCATTCAAAAGCTCGCCGCACAATGCAGTGAGCCGGCTTATATTTTCATTTATATCGGTAGTAAAACTCAGGAACGTTTCATTTATAAGTCGCAGGCGGTCTTCGGTACGCTTACGCTCGCTTATATCTCTTATCATGGAGAGAAGACGGTACTTGCCGCCTATCACGGCGCGCCTCAGATTTACCTCAACCCAGAAAAATCGCTCCGCCTTATCTTTGACCAACCACTCGAATAGCTGAGGTTCGCCCTTAGCCGCCAGCGAAGCGTGCCTCATAGCCTCTTCAGACGTACTGTCACCCTCTCCAGAACATAATCCGGAGATATCAAGCTTCAGCATCTCTTCTTTGGGATAACAAAACATCTCGCAGGCGCGACGATTGGCGTCTACCACATGCCCTGTTTCTATGTCGTGTATAAGAATACCATCATTAGCGGCATCGAATATGGCGCTATAATCGCTCTGGGTGGTATGTTCTAAGTCTTCGGTATCTTTCATATCTTCCATTCGTTCCGTTTATATAAATTTTAAGATAAAATATACAATACCGCATATAATTAATACAAAATCTCCCAAATCGGGGATTCAACATTAAAGTATACCTGTTTTTGCCAATAAGTCAAATCATCCAAGATTAGCTTGACAACATAATTTTTGCTGTGATATGTTGGTTCCATGTCTCAAATCGAAGAAATTCACGACGACGGCCAACTCATCAACAGATGCCTGGATAAAGATATGAACGCCTGGGCCAGGCTAGTTTCGAAATATTCCCCTCTCATATCGGCCGCCATAGTGAACCGCCTCAAGCTTTACGGCTTCACCGTGTCGGAACACGACACCAAAGATATCCGTCAGCAAATACTGACAGACCTTTGGGAGAAGAATAAGTTATCGGAATTAAAGAATCCTAGAAGCCTTCCATACTGGATAGCCATCACATCCGGAAACACCGCACTTACATACATGAGGCAGAAAAAGAAGATGCCCGATCGTAGTTTTGTGCCCATCTCTTGCGATTATGACGGCAAAGACCTTGCCGAGATACTCCCCTCCGACGCCTTGGACCCCAGAAGCGAATCCTCATACAACGAGCTTAAGGAAAAATTTACCCAGGCTATGGAGGAATTCTCAGACCAGGAAAAGATAGTGTTTAAGCTTAATATTTTCCATAACAAACGGTACGAAGATATAGCCGGGATCTTAAATATGCCTGCCGGCACAGTCGCAAGCCATGTAAAACGCGCCAAAGAGAAGCTAAAGTCAAGTCTCCGGGAATTCGATCCGGATGAAAGAAATAGGAGGACTCATGAATGACGTCAAGCTAACCACTATCCACCCGTTGGAATCCGAACTGGCGGATTTTCTATCGGGGGCTTCTTCCGCCTCCGAAAGATCCAGGTTGGAAAGCCATATCGCATCATGCGAAGATTGCCTGGCAAAGGTCATATCGGCGCATGAAACGGTAAAAAGCTGCGATACCGATCGAGTCCGCGATAAAGAGAGGGTCACTAAAAAGATGAATATATATCTAGCGTTTGCCGTAATATCTTTTATCACGTCGTTCGCAGTGCCCAGGTACTTTATACAATTCCTGGTAGCCACCCTGCTTTTAGGCTTCAAATGGATAACCGATTCTAAATCCACAAAGATGCTGGTAATGATATATGAGGCCTGGAAATCCGGCGGGGAGAAAGAGGCTTCGCGTATAATACAAAATCTCGACCAAAAGAATAAGATACGTTTCTAACATACTGATTTACTCAAAAAATAGCGCATGGGCGAAAATCCATGCGCTTTTTTTTGGATATTACTGCCCGATATGCCCCTTCCGTAAATATTTTTTAAAAAAGATTGCAATAATTTTCCCCTGAAAAGCGTCTATATATAGGGTCAAGAAGCAAGGATCGAGGCACAAAGAACTGGAAAATAGCGCTGCTCCTTGCCTATGGCCGGTTAACTATGCTAAACGAAAGGAGGTGAAAACCATGGTAGACCAGGAACTTAAGATTTCCGTATCGCGCATCCATAAACTGGATGGCACGGGCTCTACAAAGGCGTTTTGCGACCTGTCCATACTGGGAAGTCTCATAATAAAAGGCATCCGCGTAGTTCAGGGTGACAAGGGGCTTTTTGTCAGCATGCCGCGGGAAGAAGGCAAAGACGGGAAATGGTATAACACCGTTATACCGTTGAGCCGTGAAGTCAAGGACGAGATAGAAAGGCTCGTGCTGGAAGCATACGGAGGTTAGGATAGATGGGCCGGGAGAATAAGGATATCGGTAAACAAGGCGAGGATATAGCAAGACGCTATCTCATCGCTAAAGGCTATAAGGTCATTGGATCTAACGTAAGGACGCCGTTCGGGGAGATAGATATCGTCGCTCGGCAAAAGGGCTTCATAGTCTTCGTAGAAGTAAAGAGCCGGTTATCCGATTCCCTCGGCCCTCCCTACCTTTCAGTCACAAAGAAAAAGATGAAACACATGATCAGAAACTCTTTATTTTACCTGAAACGAAAGGGCCTATTCTGGTCCAGTTGGCGGATCGATATCGTATCGGTCAAGCTAAACAACCTGTATGAGGCGGAAAATATAGAGCATTTTGAAAATGCGGTTGAGGATGGTCTTTAGGGAGGCAGGAATCCTTGCCCTTATTATAATGGAGGTTATGAAATGATCGCAAAGATATATTCGGCATGTGTAATAGGTATAGATGCCTGCGAAGTCGCTGTAGAGGCCGACACCGGAGGCGGCCTTCCGGGTTTTAATATAGTAGGGCTGCCCGACGCTGCCATAAGAGAATCCCGCGACAGGATAAAGGCAGCAATAAAGAATTCCGACATAAGATTCCCTGCGCAGAAGATAACGATAAACCTTGCCCCGGCGAGCATAAAGAAGGAGGGCGCTTCGTTCGATCTACCGATAGCGCTGTCTATACTGGCAACGGAAGGCATAATAGATAACGCGCCGGCAGCGGAGTTTGTCTTCTGCGGCGAGCTTTCGCTCGACGGAAGGCTTAAACCGATAAAGGGTGCCCTGCCTATAGCTATGTCGCTTGCGAAGATGGGAAAGAAAAAGTTGGTGCTTCCAAAAGAGAACGCAAAAGAGGCGGCTATAGTTGAAGCCGTGTCCGTATACCCCGCAGAGTCGTTAGGCGAGACGGTAGAATTTATAATGGGAAGACTGGATATATTCCCGGCGAAATATGTTAATGAAAACTCTTCCAAGAAAGATCAGAGGCATAAGCTCGACTTTAGTGATGTCAAAGGCCAGGAGCACGTCAAGCGCGGCCTCGAGGTCGCCGCCGCAGGAGGTCATAATGTCCTTCTTATAGGACCGCCGGGTTCCGGTAAGAGCATGCTGGCAAAAAGGCTGCCTACGATATTATCCCAGATGACCACTGAAGAGAGTTTGGAAACGTCAAAGATACATAGCGTAGCGGGATTATTACCTCCTAACAAGGGCCTGCTTACCATACGCCCTTTCAGATCTCCCCACCATACTATATCTGACGCGGCACTTGTGGGCGGTGGGACAAATCCTTCTCCGGGCGAGATAAGCCTAGCCCATAACGGCGTACTTTTTCTGGATGAGCTTCCGGAGTTCCAAAAGAATGTCCTTGAAGTACTGCGGCAGCCGCTCGAAGAAGGCTCTATAACGGTAGCCAGGGTAGCAAACACAGTGACATATCCGTCGAAGTTTACCATGATTTCTGCGATGAATCCGTGCCCCTGCGGGTTTTTCACCGATCCCAAGAGACGGTGCCATTGCGCGCCGTTACAAATACAGAAGTACCTTTCCAGAATATCCGGTCCGCTATTGGACCGTATAGATATACACCTGGAGGTCCCCAGGCTTAAACTTGCCCATCTCACCGACAAACGGCGCGGAGAGACATCCGACATCATAAGAGAGCGGGTAGAAAAAGTACGAAATATACAGAAGGAGCGTTACAAGCACGAGCCGGTACACGTAAACGCCCATCTCGAATCCAAGGAGATAGAGAAGTACTGCGTTCTTGACAAAGAAAGCGAAGAGCTTCTGAAGCTTGCTATATTGGAGCTCGGGATCTCTGCAAGGGCCTATGACAAGATACTTAAGGTGAGCCGTACCATCGCCGATCTGGATGACAAAGAGACCATACAAGCCCACCACATCTCAGAAGCCATTTCATATCGCAGCCTAGACAGAAACTTATGGGGTTAACTGATAATAAGTTATCCACAATGTAGCTGACGTTTAAACGTCAGCTACTAAAAACGATCAATAAAGGAGGTAAAAATGAATGGCGCTACACCATTATCCAAGTTGGCAAAAGTATACGGAAAGGATGCTATGGTTTCCATAGTAAATGGCTACAACATAATACATCTCGATGATCCTACGGATGAACAGGTAAAGCAAAGGATACAAGAAGTTCTCAACGGCCAGGTAGATGATGACCTTGAGGACGATTGCCCTTTGTGCCAAACAATGAAAGGCCAACCGTGTGATATAGTTTATTACAAACAATAACCTGGTAAGTCCAAACAATACCGTAGGTGACGTTTAAACGTCACCTACGCTGTGGATAACTTTATGGGAAATGCAAAAAGATTTTACGAAAAAAATGCCGCTTATTTTCTGACTACAAACACTGAAAATAGCCTACCCGTATTCAATAACCATAAAAACTGCAAGATACTCCTCGTCACGCTTGAATACTTCAAGCTGGTTCTTGACTATCGTCTCTATGGCTTTTGCATTATGCCCACTCACCTGCATCTTGCTATACACCCGTTCGGTATCTATAATTTTTCATACATTATGAAGATGATAAAGGGCTCTTTCACAAGAAAACTTAATAAAGCTGGCGGTATAACAGGCAAAATCTGGCAGAAAGGATTTTATGACGAATATATTAGGGATGAATTGCACCTTATCAGAGTGTTGGAATATATGCATAATAATCCCATAAAAGCGGGCCTTATCAAGGCGGCTGAGGAATATCCATTCTCAAGTTTCAACCATTACGTCCAGACTAATTATCAGCCAAACCAAATTATTGAAATTGATAAGCCTATGTTATAAGTTATCCACAATGTAGCTGACGTTTAAACGTCAGCTACTTTTCTTGTTTCTGGGCCTTATCGCCGGATTTAGACGGCAAGGATACGATACAGGCCCATCATATTTCAGAAGCTATATCATACCGGAGCCTGGACAGGAACCTGTGGGGCTAGGGCGGATTTACGTTTTAATATGTAGATAAGATATGGGGTCTTGGGTGAATAGGCCTTGGCTTCCTCGCCCCATACATACTCAGTCTTCTCTTTTGAAATTATATTGACCACGCCCATGACCTCGTAATTATTTTTGTAATAACTGTCGAACCACTGAAAAAAACCTTGGTCCTTTTTAGATATCAGCCATTCGGTCCATGATATCGCCATATTGACGAATATAAGGTAATCCGGTCCGGATCTTTCGATGTCGGAGCGCAGCTCTTCCTGCATCTTCAAGCTGTAAGGCTGATCCTCTGTAAGCGGGTACATATATATATAACCGGTCGGGGCAGTCTTTCTCAGGTAAAAATATATCTGAGGCTCCGATCCGAATACTGCCACGCTTTGGTCGTCTGCTATATTCTTTTTCAAATATTCAGCTATCTTAACGGCTTCCGGAAAAGGGTTTGAACCGTAAATAAGACGACTGGCATCTTCAGGGGATGAAACAAAAAATATGGAACGTTCATTCATTAAAGGATAACAAAGTAAAACAAGACACAACCCCGCCGAAATACTCTTACGAAATCCGCCGGGATCAGGATGAAACCTTGAAGGATCGAATAGCTTACGCATAGCCACGCCGGAAAATATCGACAAGGCCGGAAGGACCAATATGAAATAATGCTCTCTGAATAGGAATCCCGGCATCAAAGCAAGAAAAGAAAAGAAAGCGAATGATAAAGTAAATACATTTGAACCCCTTCCCGTAATCCTTCGGCATAAAATGCCCGCTCCTGCCGCGGCCGCAAACCATAAAGTCAATCCCGATGATGAAGCCGCTCCGAGCCTTTCTATAAAAAATCTTACCCCGGCAATAAAAGGCGTGCCTTTCAGGTACTCCCTGGAATAGATGACCGTCCAAAACCAAAATTTTTCAAAAGAACCTGTGGCCGTAAATGCAAAGCATATTAGAAACATCGGTAACACCGCCCCGGAAACTAAATAGGCGATTGCCCTACTCACACACTTTGACCGGGGAATGTCTTGAGTCGAGATATGCCAGACTACATATAACGCTGCAAATATAACAAAAAATATGCTGTGTTGTTTTATCGCGACTCCTATGCCTAATAATACACCGCTTAAGAATAAAAGACCCCGGCCCGAAGATCCTAGAGCTTTTAGCATCACGATCATTCCTGCCGATACAAAGAAGATTACGAAGTGTTCGGCATTCGCCGCAAGCCCCAGAACTGACTTGCCTAATGATAATACTGCAAAGCTGGCTCCGGCAAACGCCCCGGTATGCGGATCAAATAATTTTTTTGCAAGAAGAAATATCATTACTGTCGTGGCCGCATTGACAATCGTAAGCCCGAGATGTATGCCCGCAATGGTCTGCCCGAATATCGTCATAATAAAAGAATATAAAGGATAAATGCCGGGAAACTTCATAGTGTAGGCTTTTACATACGGGGGGAATCCGTGCTGAAGAAGCTGCGCCATATAAGCGTATTCTCCTTCATCCCGTTCTAGAGGAATATTCAAAAGTCGCAGCCTTATTACAGCTGCCAAAATTATAGCGGATAAAAGAATAACGAGAGGTATTTTATCTTTTAGTCTATGTCCTGTCATGATCCACTGCGGATACGCGCACCGCCCTAACAGGCCTTACCGGACATTTGTTCTGGCATATACCGCACCCGACGCATAATGCCTTGTCTATGTAAGGTTTATACAAAACCGATTCCGGACCGATCTCTTTCTCTACCTTTATCGCCTTATCCGGTACGGGGCAATGCTCCTGACATACTATGCATTCCTTGCCCTCAGCCCAAGGCAGGCATATAGAACGGTCTATCTCGGCTATACCGATACGCACCTTCACCTTATTTTCCAAAGACAAGCCGGGTATGGCGCCGGTAGGGCAAGTATGGCCGCAGAGAGTGCACTGATATTCGCAATACCCTATGTCAGGTGCAAGCTTTGGTGTCCATATACCGGACAAACCGCTCTCAAGAAAGACCGGTTGCAGACCGTTTGTTATGCATACCTTCATGCAGTTGCCGCACCTTATGCACCTCTTTAGAAACTCCGGCTCTTTCAAGGCAGCGGGAGGTCTTATTATAGAAACGGAAGAACCGGTTTCGGCATCACCTTTAGGCCTAAATCCCATCGACGCAAAAGAGGCCGCCAAAAGAACCAAGAAACCTTTTCTTGAAATACCTCTATCGACTCCGGAACTCGCAGATACGGGATGGGCCTTATTATCTGCATAAAATCCGAAGCTAGTGACATGATCGGGACAGTTATAGACGCAGTCCATACAAAGAATGCACTCGCCGCGCTCATAACTAAGATCGTCCCTTATGGCCCCCATCCTGCATTCGCTTTTACATATCCCGCACGACCTGCATCCCCCATATCTTCTCTTAAGAAAAGACCTCCGCGAGGCTATAGCGTATATCGCGCCTAGAGGGCATACAGTTCTGCACCACAATCTTCTTCGCGCTATGGATAAAGAACACACTATAAGGAAAAATACGAAAATCACCAGCGAATTCGAGAAGTAATTTACCCTGACGCCCAATATGGTAGGCTCTATGGCACGATATATGTCTTGAACCATGCCACGGATCCCGATATCTCGCATTATAAATATGAATAACGAATCCAACGCCAAGGTTAAGGTGGGTATAAGATTTAAGGATACGAAACGCCCCATTATTACCATAGGGTCGAATATCCAGGCTATCTGAATACCCGCCAATGCGGCCAGTGATACCGCAGCCAGTATAAAAAATTTCAGCCTCCTTACTACCAGGTTGACCGCGTCCGCCTCGTGTGGATATCTTTTCCTGATATTACCGAAGATATCCACCATCGCCCCTAAGGGACAGGCCCATCCGCAGAAGAACCTGCCAAGAATAGCCGATAGGATTATCATCGATAAAGAAAAAAGTATCCCGTGCACAATAACGCGGGACGACAAGGAGACCATAAATACTATGAGCGGATCGAATTTGAAAAAGGCGCTGGCCGGGAATATGCCCTTGAGAGGGTAGGTAGTTGACCATAATATATATATGAAAATGGCTAAAAAAATAAACTGCGAAAGCCTTCGTGCTGCCAATAATCTCTTCATCACAACCCTCTAAACCTTGACCTCTACTTTACGCGCTCCGGCGACATCGGTACTGCCGAAATTATTATCTGCCGCTGAGCGTATATAGGGCACCGAGAGCGGATCTACGTCCATTATGAGAGATGCGTAAGAATCGGCCAAAACCGGGTCTGTCGCGGCTATGACCTGATTGCGCATCTCGACATCGGACAGGTTCCCCCCGGTCGGTCCGTTACGAACCAGAACCCGGTACGCGTCCATTATGGTTAGATCAGGAGATACGAAGTCGGTAAGATCTACGATCTTCTTACCTATATTGAAATGCATAGCGCCCCTGTTCCCTCCGCATACGCCCATCAGATTTTTCATCGATAATGTAAGCCTGGTAAGAACATGGTGTTTAACGACGGGTACATTTATAAATACATCGCAGTCGATAGCGTCTTTCAAAATAGGCCATCCCTCCATCGGGCTGGAATAACCGAAATGCGCCTTTACAGTATTCCAGTCCTCCGGGAAATATACATCCGCCCCTTTATCTTTGGCCGCTTTCATGATACCGCTGTTATCGTAACACCTCTGCGGGTCGTTACAGGTAACGTCGAATATATTCACTTTCTTAGCGCCGGCCTTGAACGCGAGCTCTGTAAGTGCGGCCATAACTTCAGGATTAGTGTTGCCGGCCTGCGCAGGGCTCCTGTCCCAACCCATATTCGGTTTTATTACGACCACGTCACCCTTTTTCACAAACCGCTCCATCCCCCCCATAAGTTCCACTGCCTTTACGGTCATATTAAAAGGATCGGCACCCTTGACTATTGCAAGGTCGTAATCGCCCTTTATCTTTTTGGCGACCCTCCCGTTAAATTTTTTCTCTAAAGCCCACAAACCCTTCGGTAAAACACCCAGAAGAGGCAAGGCCATGGCGCCCGACATAAGCGTCTTCATAAATGTCCTGCGCGAAAGTCTCTCTTTAAATATCTCGGCGTTAAATATCTTTTGCGCTTTCATCCTTGCCCCCTTCTTTTTATAAGGCTTGCCGTAAAAAACAACATCGCAGCATAAACCAGCACATCTCCATATACTGAGTAAAAAGTCCTGGCCCTGTTCAATATTATATCGCAAGTTTTAAATCCAGGCTCATACATTTCTATCTTATCTATTATGCGGCCTTTCTGATCTATGAAACACGATAGCCCCGTATTGGCGGACCGTATAACGTTTGTACGGTTTTCCACCGCTCTGAATACGGAATTCTGCGCATGCTGGGCAAGAGCGCCGGAGCGTTTATACCAGGCATCGTTAGTCATATTCACCAGGAACCCTGCGCCCTTCTTAACAAATTCTCTGGATAACTCCGGGAATATGTCCTCAAAGCATATAAGACAGGCAAACTTTACTTTCTTCAAAAGTTTCATGCTGGCGCCGTCCTGCGAAGACTTTCTTTCGATAAAAAATCCCAGTATTGTATAGGAACTGCCAAAAGAACAATCGCCTATTGGTACGGGCGCAAACTTCTCCACAAATGATAGAGCTTTTTTGAAAGGTATGTACTCGCCGAATGGTACCAGATGCACCTTGTCATAGACGCCCCCCATCTCTCCTGTCGGGAGCACAAGGGCCGCGCTATTATAATAATTCGAATCTTTATCTTCCCGAATAGTTCCTACCAGTAACGGTATTTTTAACCGCTTTGCCGTCCCAAGCACCTTGACCTTCAGGTCATCTTCGATTTCCAAGAAACCGGGTACGGAAGTCTCGGGCCATACTATAAGGTCCGGCCTGTCTAGCGCAGCCTTTCCGGTAAGGTCCAGGTAAGTCTCTATTATGCCGTCCCTGAAATCTGAGTCCCACTTTCTGTCCTGTGGGATATTGCCCTGCACGACCGCTACCTTGATAGTTTCCCCTGTAAATACGTTTTTAAGACGTATCACTCCATATCCGGAGGCCAGAAAGACCAAAAAAATGGCCACAACTACAAAACCTGTATCCAATCTCTTATTAATCACATCTCTGACGGTAAAAAAGATAGCCGCGTTCATCAGTACCAGCAGAAAACCGACACCGTAAACACCTGTGATGTCGGCTATTTGGATCATATGCAGGATATCGCTTTGAGAATAGCCCAAAAGTGCCCATCCGAAACCGGTCAGCAGATGGGAGCGTATCCATTCCAGGATGACCCATATGGAGGGAATCAAAAATAATAGTTCATAATTATTAGTTTTCGTTCCGGGTTTCATCACTAGCGCCAGAAGGACCCCGAATAGGCCGAAATACAGCCCCAGATATAAACTAACGACTACCATACCGGGTAAGGTCACATGAATAAGCCAATACAACACCCCCAGGAAGAAAAATAATCCTGTAACATAAGATATGAGAAATGCCTTGAAGGGCTTTTGACCATCGATGGCAAATAAGAGCGGTACCAACGCAAACCAGGCAAGAAAACCTAGATTAAAATCCGGGAAGGATAATATTAAAAAAACTGCCGATATGGCAGCCAACGATAAACGATTAACGATATGCGATAAACTATAAATCATTTCCCGCAGCACTTTTTATATTTTTTACCGCTTCCGCACGGACAAGGCTCGTTCCTGCCCACCTTGGGTTCTTCGCGCTTGAATGTCTCCACGCGGGAATCCGGCAATTGACCGGCATATTCCGGATGAGGCCCTCCCGAAGACGCTTCGGCATCCCTTACTGCCTGGAACTGGTCTTTCTCCTCATGGACAAGCTTTTGCCTGGAGAAATCAAAGACCCCCTTCGCCGGCTCCTCCCTTACAGCCTGTATCCTGAATAGATATTCTATAACCTCTTCCTTGATACGGCCTATCATATTCATGAACATCTCATAGGCCTCATGCTGATATTCTATAAGCGGATCGCGCTGACCGTAAGCCCTGAGACCTATGCCTTCTCTCAGACTATCCATGGCATAGAGATGGTCTTTCCAACGCGTATCCACTACCTGCAGAAGTATCATCTTCTCAAGATGCCTGGCCATATCGGCTCCGAGCGCCTTCTCCTTTTCCTCGTAGATATTATGCATCTTTTCTAGCACTGAGTCTTTTATATCGGGAAGCCGCATATCTTCCAGGCCAAGGTCACTTGTCTTTATCCCGAATCTGGACTCTATATGCTGCCTGAATCCGTCGAAATCCCATTGGTCGGCGCTGGCCTTTTCATTCAAATATGTATCCATGGCAAAATCGAGGACTTCATCCATCAGCTCGAATATGTAATCCCGAAGGTTATCACCGAAAAGAACCTTTCTACGTTCTTCATATATGACTTCCCGCTGCCTGTTCATTACGTTATCATATTCAAGAAGATGTTTTCTTATCTCAAAATTATGCTGCTCTACGCGTTTTTGCGCGGTCTCTATGGCCTTGGATATGAATGGGTGTTGTATATCCTGCCCCTCCTCCATGCCAAGGCGGTCCATGACGACCCTTATCTTATCCGAACCGAATATACGCATAAGGTCATCCTCTAGAGAAAGGTAAAATCTGCTGGAACCGGGGTCGCCCTGTCTTCCGGAACGTCCGCGCAGCTGGTTATCTATGCGCCGAGCTTCGTGACGCTCGGTGCCAAGAACATGAAGACCCCCCAGACCATTTACGCTCTCGCCCAGGACTATATCGGTGCCTCGTCCGGCCATATTGGTGGCAATGGTTATGGCATATTTCTGACCGGCCTTTGCTATTATCTGGGCCTCCATCTCATGGTATTTTGCATTCAGGACGTGATGGGGTATGCCCATTCTCTTGAGTAGAGCGCTTAAGTGCTCTGACTTCTCTATGGATATAGTGCCTACAAGGACCGGGCGGCCGACCTTGTAAAGCTCGGCTATCTCCTGGCATACGGCGTTAAATTTTTCCCGCTCGGTCTTATATATTACGTCCGCAAAGTTGGTCCTCTTCATATCTTTGTTGGTCGGTATAACCACTACGTCAAGTCCGTATATCTTCCCGAATTCAACCGCTTCGGTCTCGGCAGTTCCGGTCATACCGGCCAGTTTTTTATACATCCTGAAATAATTTTGGAAGGTTATCGTAGCCAGGGTCTGGTTCTCGCGCTCTATCTTTACGCCCTCTTTGGCTTCCACGGCCTGGTGCAGTCCGTCTGACCAACGGCGCCCCGGCATCAACCGTCCGGTGAACTCATCTACGATAATAACTTCATCATCTTTTACAACATAATCCACGTCCTTGTCGTAAAGCCTGTGAGCCTTGAGCATCTGTTCGATGTGATGAACCCATTCGGACTTAAGATCATCGTAAAGATTGTCCACCCCCAGGAGGCCCTGGCACTTGACCACACCCTCTTCTGTAAGATGGGCGGTGTGATTCTTTTCGTTTATGATGTAATCTATGCCCTTTTCAAGGTCCGTCCCCTTGTACTTCGCCTCTATCTCTTCTTTATCTGTTATCACCCTACCGGTAAGTTTCGGGAAGAGCTTGTTGATCGTATAGTACTTATCTGTCGATTCTTCGGCAGGACCGGATATTATAAGAGGCGTCCTCGATTCATCTATAAGTATAGAATCGACTTCGTCGACTATAGCGTAGTTGAGCGGCCTCTGCACCATATCGCTCTTATGCACGACCATATTGTCCCGCAAATAATCGAAACCAAATTCGTTATTGGTCCCGTAAGTAACGTCGCAGGCATATGCCGCCTGTCTTTCGCGCTGATCCATATCATGCTGTATAACTCCTACGGTGAGCCCCAGAAACTCATATATGGGCCCCATCCATGTCCGGTCTCTCTTGGCAAGATAATCATTGACCGTAATCACATGGACCCCGTCGCCTGTAAGCGCATTGAGATATACGGGCAGAGTAGCGACAAGGGTCTTACCTTCGCCCGTGGTCATCTCGGAGATCTTCCCCTGATGAAGGACTATACCGCCCATAAGCTGGACGTCAAAGTGTCGCATCTTTACGGTCCGCTTCGCCGCCTCACGAACAACGGCAAACGCCTCCGGGAGGATATCTTCAAAAGCGGTATTCTTAAGGTCCCGCATCTTTCTTTTTATGCGCTCTTTTTCGTCGGGAGATGTGGAATCCCTGAATGCAGCGACAAGTTCATCATAATCGTTTTTTATAGCTCCCAGGTTCTTAGCCAGCCTCGCCCGAAATTCATCGGTCTTGGCGCGAAGTTCCAAATCTGATAACTTGGAGACGGTGGGTTCGAATGCATTTATCAAATCTACTATAGGACGCAGACTCCTGACCATCCGTTCGTTTTGTGTACCTATTATCCTTTTAGCTATAAAATTAAGCATCTTTTCCTTTATAATTACTAATTGCTAGTTACTGGTTACTTTTCCCCCTGGCCCATTTCAAATATGCCTCTATAAAACCGTCTATCTCCCCGTCGAGCACAGCTTGAGAGTTACCCATCTCATGTTCCGTCCGGTGATCTTTGACGAGCGAATAAGGATGGAGCACATACGAACGTATCTGGCTGCCCCAGGCTATCTCTTTCTTGGCGTCATAAGCGCTCTCTATCTTTTTAAGCTTCTTCATCCTCTCGACTTCGTACAGGCGCGCCTTAAGTATCTTCATAGCCATCGCCTTGTTTTTGAACTGCGAACGTTCGTTCTGGCATTGGACGATTATCCCCGTAGGCAGATGCGTCAACCTCACCGCTGAATCGGTCTTATTTACATGCTGACCGCCCTTCCCGCCTGCGCGGTAAGTGTCGATCTTTAGGTCCGATTCCTTAAGATCGACCTGTATATCATCCGATACCTCGGGTAGTACATCTATAGACGCGAAAGAGGTATGCCTGCGTTTGTTCGAATCAAAAGGAGATATTCTCACCAGCCTATGCACGCCGGATTCGGACTTGAGGAACCCATAAGCGTAATCGCCTTTAATGAGTACGGTCGCATTTTTTATACCGGCCTCTTCTCCGGAAAGCTGATCCAGCACCGCCACCTCAAACCCTTTAGCCTCTGCCCATTTCATGTACATACGAAGAAGCATTACGGCCCAATCGCAAGATTCAGTCCCGCCGGCGCCGGCATTGACGCTCAATATGGCATTACACTTATCGGCCTCTTCCGAAAGAAGGCTCTTAAACTCAAGATCGTCAATTAAATTCTTCACCCTGGACAGGTCTTCCTGGAAATGTTGCAGTGATCCGGCATCATCCGGAGTAGCCATAGCCACTATTTCTTTAAGCGCGAAAAATTCGTTCTCGAGCTTCATGAAAGGCTCCACAACCGTTTTATGACCTTTAAGCTCTTTTATTATATCCTTGGAACGCGCTTCGTCTTTCCAGAAATCTTCCTTGGATAGCTCGCCTTCCAATACCGCTATGCGAGACATTCTGGCAGGCACGTCAAAGATACCCCCTAAGCTCTTTGAGCTTTTCATCCAATATTTTGAACTGAGCTTTAAATTCCTCTATCATTCCGCATCCGTTTTTTTGATTATATCAATGAGTTCAATGCGAGTCAACCCCTCGCGCCTGAGCATAGAAACCTTACGCCTAAAACCTTTGGCAAAGCCTCCTATGGAACCGTCAGACCTTACCACCCTGTGACAGGGTACCTTACCTATAAAAGGGTTCCTATTAAGGGCATTACCGACCGCTCTGAATGCCGCTGGAGACCCGATCTTCCTTGCCACCCAACCATAAGATCGCACCTCGCCGGCGGGGATACTCATCACCGCGGCGTAAACCTTCTCTTCGAAACGGGTAGGTTCACGAGTGCCGGTCTTTGAAATATCCGACAATCGAGCGCGCCGTCTTCTCATCTATGCCTTCCACCTTTAAAAGATCTTCTAAACCGGCCTGTCTTATAGGATCTATTCCGCCAAAATACGAAATAAGCGCCTTCTTGCGCTGTGGGCCTATCCCGCTTATATCGTCAAGTTCCGAAACACTGACCTTCCTGGAGCTTAGGTTCTTGTGGTAAGTTATCGCGAAGCGGTGTGCTTCATCTCTTATCCGCTGCACTAGATGCAACGCCTTCGATTCCTTTGGAAGAATAACCGGGTCGCTTGCACCCTTCACAAATATATGTTCGAATTCTTTTGCAATGCTTATAACCGGAAGGTTAGAAAGCCCCAGCTTCGATAGCTCATCCGAAGCGGATGCGAGATGACCCTTGCCCCCATCGATCAGCACCAGGTCCGGAAGCCTGCCCCTTTCAGACAGTACACGCGAATAATGCCTCCTGACGACCTCTCTTATCATGGCGTAATCGTCTATGCCGGAGACCATCCTTATCTTGAACTTTCTATACAGGCTTTTTTTCGGGCGGCCTTTCTGAAAGACTACCATTGACCCCACGGCCGATTCCCCCATTATATTGGATATATCAAATGCTTCTATATTATCAGGCCGACCGCTGACGGATATGACCCTGCCCAGTTCCGTAACCTCGTCTGAAGGACCGTATTTAACGGCCTTACCCCTTATTCCGCTCAAGGCATCCAGTCTGTCCTTTAGGGCCGCGGCATCCTCAAACCTTTCCTCGCGGGCAGCCTTGGCCATCCTTCCCGAAACGCTCTTCAAAAGTTCCGCCCTTCGGCCCTCAAGAAATAGCCTTGCCTCGTCAACCATTTCCCCGTATCTATTTTCATCTATATTCCCGGCACACGGAGCAAAACACCTCTTTATGTGGTGATTCAAACACGGGCGATTTCCCATCGAGTTGCAGGTCCGGAGCGGAAAAAGCTCCCTTAAGGCCTCCACTGCCTTTCTTAAAAGACCGGCATCGGAATATGGGCCATAGTATAAAGCGCCGTCCTCCTTCTTCTGACGCGTTATGAATAAGCGGGGAAATCGCTCGTTTACCGTGAGCTTAAGCATGGGATAAGATTTGTCGTCCCGTAAAGCTATATTATATTTCGGACGTAGTTCTTTTATAAGGCCGTTCTCATAGATAAGGGCCTCGGCCTCACTGGCTGTCGGTATATGCGATATATCTCGGACCTTTCCCACCATAAGCTCTATCCTGGCCGAATGCATACGGTTAGGGTAAAAATAACTCGCTACGCGCTTCCTGAGGTCTATAGCCTTACCGACATATAGCACCTCTTCGCCTGACCCGCGCATTATATATACGCCGGGTGAATGCGGAAGTGCGTCTATCTTTTTTTTGATATCCATAAAAATGCGTCTCTGATTTCTCTGACCGCGAATAGATAACCCGATATCCCGAATACCAGGATCCCTGCAAGGATAGTAAATATTAGCGTAAAGACGGTCATGGGATTGAACAACGCTACCGATAAGGCGAGACTTACTCCCATCGCAAAACTTGCGGCGGTGACACGCATGATCGAATCAGCCAATAAAGCCGTACCTATGCTTCCCACGCGCCGTTCGAGCAATACATATAAAGCGGTAAAATTAAATATGGCGGAAAGCGAGGTCGCCAAGGCAAGTCCCCCTATCTTTAATGGGAACATAAGGGCCAGATTGAGGATGACATTTATCGCAAGCGATAACCCAGCCGTCTTTAACGGCGTTACGGTGTCCCTCATAGAATAAAAAGCGCTCACCAGGACCTTTATGCCGCCGCATGCGGCAAGACCCAAAGAATAGAAAAATAACGCATCTGCCGTTATGGATGTCGAATAAGCCGTAAATGCACCTCGCTCAAAGAGCACCCTTATTATAGGCGCGCGAAGAAGAGCGAGCCCTACCGTAGAAGGCACGAGTATAAGAACAAGAACTCTCAGTGAGAACGAAACTGTCTCCTTCATCTTCTGCATATCACTGGCTACAACATGACGGGACATGGCCGGCAACGCCGCTTGCGCGAGAGCTATGCCGAATATTGCAAGCGGTAATTGCCATATACGGTTGGCGTAATATAAAGCCGCGACTGCGCCTTCTCCTGCTATGGATGAAAGCGAGGCGAGTATAGTGCTTATAAATACGTTCACCTGGTAAACGCAAGCCCCAAGGGCCCTAGGTATTAACAGAAGCCCTATCTTCCGGGCCTGAGGATGATGAAATTTAAATGTAAAACGCGCGCGCCAACCGCTTTTATACAAAGACGGTATCTGAATCAATATCTGCATAACTCCGCCTGCCAAAACGCCTGAGGCAAGGCCCATAACGTTCTCACCGAACCATGCCGCGCAGAATATCATACAGAGATTCAATACGCACGGCCCGTACGCGGGAGCGGCGAAATGCCCCAGAGAATTAAGTATACCCATCGCGTATGCCCACAGCCCAACCAGTATGAGAAAAGGAAATAATACGCGGGTCAGCATCACGGTCACGTGGAATTTATCCGGATCACTTGCAAAACCGGGGGCGATCAACTTTACTATTAAAGGGGAAGCCCACATGCCTAAGAACGTTATAATGGTCAATACCACTAAAAGTATATTCAACATAACCTGGGCAAGTTCGAATAATTCGCGTTTCCCCTTTTTGGACAATTCCTCGGTAAATACCGGGACAAACGCCGCATTTGTCGCCCCCTCGCCTATAAGGTCCCGTAATAGGTTGGGTATCCTGAATGCAACCACAAAGGCCTGGGCATATATGGCAGTGCCGAAGAACCTGGCTATGACTATATCCCTCACAAACCCCAAAACACGGCTTACCGCAGTCGCTATACCTATAACACCGGTGGATTTTATGAGACCTTTTTTGCTCATAGAAACACTTGACCCTCTTAAAGTTACGTGCTATAATCCCTTCACTTTTATATCATAGAAATCGTCGCCAAAAGCGTCAAAATCATTTTAAATTTTAATCCAAGGAGGAACAAAAATTGCCCAGGGAAAGATCAGCTTATAAAGAGATAAGAAAAGCTAAAAAAAGGCACCTAGCCAACATCTCGACCAAGACCGAGCTAAAAACTTTGAAGAAAAATTTTCAGAAATTGGTCGCGGAAAAGAAGATAGATGAGGCCAAAAAGGTTCTACCGCTTATAGCATCCAAAATAAACAGGGCTGCAACAAAAGGCATCCTAAAAAAGAATACGGCCTCCCGTCACATATCGCGTCTCTCTGCGTCGCTCTCAAAGGCCTCCAAGGCATAAACGAATAACAGCGCATTCAAGCGCCAGGGCGGGTTCCAGCCTGGACCTCTTTATGTCAAGGTCCGCTTCCAATAATATCCGCATTTGAGACCTTATGGTCTCCATCTTGAGGGATTTCACCTGCTTAAAGAACTTACCGAAATACTTTTGATTTATCCTGAGAGAATTGGCTATATAGGCATCGGTACAGCCCTTCAACTGCATGGCCTTGGCCTTCAATAATCGTTTTACATGCCAGGCCAACAGCCCCACTATCTCGAAGTGTCTTTTCCCGCTTCTCAATAGATCCGACACTACTTTGAGGGCCTCTTCTACCTCATTGGCCTCTATAGCATTCGTGAGGTCAAAAGCGGATGCCACAAGATTCCGCCCGACAAGCTCTTCGATATCCTGAGAATTCACCGTGTCTCTCATACCGACAAACAAGACCAGCTTTTCCAGCTCGCCGGATAGTTCCGATAGATTGCCGGATCTGGTCTCCTTAAGGAATTCTATGGCTTCAGGTTTTATCTTTTTACCCTTTTGAGAGAAAAAACGGTTTATCCAGGCTGTGAGGTCAGATCCGGAGGGTTCACCGAAGGTTTTTACCGATATATGCTGCGGGACGCGCCCGAAATCTTTCAGTATCGAATCTTCGTTCGAGTCGATTATAAGAGAGGCTGTCTTAAGCGGTTTTTTTGTATGTTCGACTATCCGGGCCCTGTCATCAGAGGATAGTTTTTCGAATTCCTTTATTACCACCAATCGTTTTGGGGCAAGAAAAGGTATCGTGGATACATTCTCTATTATCTCCGTGGCATTTGACTGGGACCCCCTGAAGACTTTGAAGTCCAGACTGCGCGCAGAGCTATCCAGGAAAGAATCCCCGAATTTTCTTAAGGCCTCTTCTTTCGAATAGGCATCGTTTCCGATGAACAAAAATACCGATTGGGCCGGACTTACCATGCCTCTACAGTCCTCTCCACTATACGTCTGGCGAGGTCTTTTACGGTATTATTGACCGCGGCGTCTTCAGTCATGGCAAGCGGGCCGCTCGTGCGATAGGTGGTTTCACCGGCAAAACCGTTTTCCTTCCATAGGGACTCTCCGGTATCGGCATCGATAAGCTCCAGATTCACTATCAGTTTTATTCTGTATTCTTCGATATTATCGTTAGTATCGTAGCGTAAAGGATCTCGCTTGAAGTCGATAAGTTCGCCCCTCAATATAAGATTAGCGGCCCCTTCCTGAGCGATCCTCAAATTCCCGTCAAAAAGATACCTGTCTATAACGGTTTTTGTAATATCTATTTCCATGCCGGGCCTATAACCCCTGTACATCCTGATATTGGTTTGCTCCGCAGTCACCTTTATGGAGTTCTTAAAATTTTCCACATATATTGTCCTGTACTTTGAAGGTAAAAGAGACTGGGTGGTATAGCCGCATCCGGCTAATTCGCAAGAACATAAGCCAAAAACAAATATAGTCCCGAATAAAAATATTTTCTTCATTTTATCACCTTAGTAAATGTAATCGTCTTTGTCTATATTAGGGTCGTCTGTCGATGAGGCCGGACTAGAAGCATTAGACAGCGGTTCTGCCGTAACCGGGGCGTCTGGTCCTTTAGGCTTTTCAGCTGTTTTCTTGGCAGGCTTCGGCGCATCGCTGCCAAACCCTAGTATATCTACGAGGTTCCAGCCCTTCTTCTTAGGCGCATAAGGAGAAGCCTGCTGGCACGGCGCTTCTTTTTTTGGCGCGATCTCTTTTTGCGCGGTAGATATCTGTGAGGCAGGAGCAGGGCTTGTCGCTTCGGCTATAGAAGGCGAAACGCCAGGCTGAATAGGTTGCGGAGAGGCTTGCCCGGGCACCTGAGGCGCTGCACCTGCTGATGCTTCCGTTTGGGATGTATGGTCTGCTGCCGGAACCGAACCGACAGCCATGCTCGAGTCGACTGGCTCGGACTGAACCTGCGGGGCTGGAGCTTCTTGACCGCTAGGCTTACTTTCCGAGGTTTTCTCCGCAGAATCCTTTTTGCCGAAATTAAACGGCGTCCAACTCCATTTCTTAGGCATGGGGGCAGTGGCCTCGGCCGACTTAATCTCTTTGGCTTTACCATCCTTCTTGCCAAAACTGAAAGGGGTCCAACCTTTTTTAACCGGTTCCTGAGAAGGGGCAGCTTGCGATGTTTCCACGGCAGGCTCGGCCCCGGTAACCTCAGGCGCGGCCACAACAGGTGCTTCGCTAGCCTTGGCCCCCCAAAGACCGAATAACCCGCCTTTTGGGGCTTCGGCTGTGACTATCTTAGGACGCGCCTTCCCTGTCTTAAGCTCCTCGATCCTGGTCTTAGCCATCTCTACGTAAGAACAATCCGGATACCTGTTTATTATATCCTTGTAATATATGATAGCGCTTTCCTTTTTATTTA
>JAGOLR010000014.1 GCA_017993955.1 Candidatus Omnitrophota bacterium | reverse complement strand
TTTATATATATACTCTTGTCCCTTTCTTCGTCGGATACGGGTATACGATGAAAGTCCTGGGATTTCCTAACCACGCGGTACGGGAAGTGATCAGGCTAAGGGATATCGAGTACTTTGTGAAGCTTTCCTTACACGATATGTATACCCGCGGCGATATTACCGATAAGGAGCTTTCTTCATTATACGAAAGCCGGAATATGTGGAAGATGATATCCGATATAGAAAGATACCAGTCGGAACATTTTCCCGCTCCCGATTTTAAATACAGAGAATTTTTCTCGCTACTCTTCAGGGAGAAGCGTTACGGGGAATGCCTGAGGATATTATGGAACTTCTACACTTATCGAAGGTTCTTTAAGATAAAACCGGCCGAATGGAACGAGATAGATGCATTTGTACACTTCATCCTGGCCCGGCATTTTTTGTATATAGATTCCAAAGATCGGCGGGATGAATTTGCCGGCTACTTCGAATCCCGGTTCGGACAAGAATACCAGCGCCGCATATATTACTACGATTTTAATGCTCTTCTGGAAGATATCGAACTCGGAAGGTCAAAGTCATACGCTTACCGTAATGTCTCGTATGTAAGGTATATGTTCCCGAATGCCAGGCGAGAAGCGGCGGATGGACATAGATCCCAAAAGGCTGATGCGGATTCGGCCGAAGACTTCCACCTTTTAGATAAAACCGCAAGCCAAGTAGGCAGTGAAGAAGGCTCATCCAAGTTTTTAATGCATGCGAAGAATATCTTCTGGATAGCTATCGGCCTAGCAAGTATTGCCGCCATAGTTATATCCGCATCGATCCTCGCTCCTTATATAAAAATGTTAATAAATTGGTCCAGTGATCTTATATTCTCAGGTCTTACAATAAAGGCCGGTGATGGATGGGGTTTCTCAGGTATAATAACCGGTTTTTGGACTGCCGCTTTTGCATTGGGATTGTCGCAAGATGCGCGTGGGCTACCCGCTTCTGCCGATACAACCCGTCATGGCCATTCCAGGGGAGACGGTGTGCCTTCGAATCTTGCCTATCTTCCCAAGCATCTTTCCCAGCATCCTCATCTATTCAGGCTCCTTCTGGCTATAAACGCATGCAAAATAGTATTGAATGAACTGATCAATGATGGGCAGATAAGGGATATTCTTGATCTCCATAAACGCGCCTCGGATATAGAATGGGCCGTAAGCGCTGGCGATGGTAAGGCCTTCTATTCGGTCATGGAGTTTAGAAGGCGTCTTCAGGCCGTCATAAAATACACATACGGATATTCCGATCACGATACGATCCGGTACAATTATTTTATAGAGCAGTATCTCCCCAAAGCGGAAGAAAGCCTTTTATCGAACCCGAGAGTAGTCAAGGATATACTTACCGCCGTTTTTGGACATTACCGAAGACGGGATACGGCCATTGAAAAGAAGAAGGCGGCCGTCTCAGAGAAGAAGCCACAGAATGCGACAATGTCCCACATTGTTCACTATATCCGTATAGTGATCCGTGCTATAAAGCCTCCGCGAGGTTCCATGCATTCGGTCACGGGCCCTATAGGTTTATTTGTAATGTGTGTATTGGCGATGGCCGATAAGGCCTTTCCCGAGGAAGACGAGCCCGACGCATCTCAAAAGGCTGCTCCTCCTGCGACCGAGGAATCCGCTAGGTCAAGCCCACCCGCCAGCACAAGCGCCGTAACTGAAATGATAGAAGACCTCCGCGCGCGAATCAGAAAGAAAGCGCCCTCCATAGAGCCCAAGATAACAGATACCCAGATAAAGGCCCTTCTAAAAGATGAAAGGCTAAATGCCAAAGGCGTTATAAAGATTGTAAAAGGTTTCTCCGGGTGGAGATCCGGTCAGGCTGAAATAATCGTAAAGGCTTCGGCCGAATGCCGCAAATATTTTGGAACCCGTCTTATTGAGCTCATGTGGGATGGTCTACCGCCGGAAAAACTTGTAGTCGTGCTCGATATAGACGGTTATGAATTTAAGTTTCACCTGAACGAGCCTGGCGTACAGGATCTTTTGGTAAAATACGCCGCGATGCCTTTTATGGCTCAATCTTTATCAAATCTTATTTCTAAAAAGCATGCAGAGAGAGATTTACCTAAAGAAGATATGCTGGATCCTCTGGCAGATTCTTGTAGGGAGATAATGGCGCTTGCCCAGGAGGTGGAAGACGGTAACGGCCAATCGAGCGGAGGGGCCCGAGCCATAAAAAAGAAAACGGAGACCGCGTATCTGGCTCTAAATATGGCGGTTATGAAGCTTAAAGCCTTTGATGGTAAGCCCATAGTGCCTCCTACTATATCCGCGGGCGAGCATCTGACAACCATAAAGCGCGGGGAGTACCTTGCTTATTTTAATATCAGGGCCCGGTACTATATGTCTTTATTGGCCGAACAACTGAAGGACTCCAGATACCTGAGTCTTACCGACGATGCTCTTGTAAGCATGGCTTTGCATGCATACGCCGGCCACGATGATATGTCGCTCCAAAATGATCTCAACACATTCGGGAATATCCGTAATCATATAGTTGCTTCCATAAGGGTGACTTCAGAGGGCATAGCTCCGATAGATCATGATAAGGCCCATACCGGATTGAGCGATCTTCTTTCGGACGGGTCTGACTATATCGAAAGTCATCCCGATCTCCGTAAAGAGCTTGCCGAACTCTGCGCTTATTATTTCGCTGCGGACCAAGATATGCTTACCGGAAACCTCGATCTTACCGCATATATAAATAGCGAGTTCAACCACCGCAGCCTTCGCGGTTTGGACCTATTGGGACCTTTGGCGGCGGAAAGGAAAAGCGTTGCCGATCTCGGTTCAGGGCTTGCCTCTTTGTATTTCATAAGAGAATTGCAGGATCCTCCCCGAATGGTGCTTTTAGATATAAATCCATTCAGCACAGCGCTTGTTGGTAAGTTTATAGAACTTTGCGGAAAACAGGACTCTTTCCGGGTGATCTCGGCCGATATCACCAAGACGCCATCTTTGGAAATCCCCCTCCGGTCTATCGCCCATGCTCAAATAACGGCGGTTACCCATCATCTTGACGATTTAGATGGATTTGCCGATTTCCTCGACGCTACTCTAGCCGAAGGCGGTACGTTCACTATAAATGATATATGCGAAGAGCTGGAAGACAGGGATAATCAAGACCTCCCGGAACGTCTTATGGCCACTTTGGAGGCACACAGTTTTTCCGTATCGCTCGATTCGGACAAGACCTCTTATTCGAGACTGGCTGACGGCGACCTGCGGCGTTTTGTCATAACAGGAATAAAACAGTCATCTTCTGAGCCGAAGAGGCCAGAACCGCTCAAATCGGATACGCCCGGCATGAGATCAACGCTCTTTGGAGCATTACTCATGATCACTCTGGCAGGTATTATTTATTATCTTGGAACACCGGTCGCAGGAGTAGGTCTCGCAATGGCGGGGGGATTGATACCTATAGTAAATAACCCCAGGGACGATCGCATCGCTCCTATAGAAAAACCCATGACAGAGGATTTTATGTCAGGCGAAAAGAAACGCCGTCCGCCTTTTGTCAAATTTGTGATGGAAGAGTTGACCGGGGCTAAAGATGCCGGGGAAAAGAAAGAAGAAAGAACCGCGCCAGTAGAGCGTTTTTCCGGAACTCGGAGTCAGAACGTGATGATAGGGGTTATGCCTTCGGCCGCGCGGCCGATTCCTATGCCGGTTGAGCTGGCTCGGGCTCTTTTTACGAAAACCCTGGAGTCGGTACAAAAAGGCATGGAAAGCCCTAATTTCATAAATTTCATCGCGGGGTTATTATTTATGATATGTTTTTCGCATTTTGCCTCTATGGGAGCGGATGGTTTATTGGGAGGGCTCTTCGTATTTGCGATAGCAGGCGGACATATAGTAGATGTTGGCGAAGAACCGCGGCCTGACAGGCCGGATTGGCTTCCTGAGGAGGCGGTATTTACAAGAGAAGTCGTCGAGGCAGGTAGCCTTAGACAATGGGCAGTCCAGCGTGGTCTGCTTTACAGAGAGGTAGTATATCCGTATTTCCACCGTCATCCCGAGCTAAGGGCGGAGATAAATCTTTCGAAGCTGCCGTATTGGTTCCCGGGTAATCTGAGCATGACGATTGAATACAGGAAAGAGATTTTTCAGAGAGAGCTTAATCTTGCCGGCAGCGTCCCCAGGTGGATAAAGTCGCAGAGCCGTAAGCTTAGCCAGCGGACTATAAACAAATGGCTGGAGAATCATCCGGAGATAACGGTCCCTGATTTTGCCGGACCGGAGAACTTCAGCAAGGCCATAGGAAGCTTTACCTATACAAAGATCCCGAGCTATATAAGGTACTTGGCCTCATGCGGGATTGAAGATATAGACGGTATAGAGATAAAGATGGAGGGTGATACGGCGGTCATCTTTGCAAGAAAAGTAGAGGGTGAGGATATCGCACTTATCGAGGTGAACCGATTGTTTCTCGATGAGAACGGTATGCCTCAAGGCGTGGACCTGGGCGGAAAGAAGACCATATCCCTGCTTAGGGCGCTTGAGAAGCAGGGCGCGCCGGTAAAACTTTCGATAAGCGACAGGCGCCGTTCGTTCGGTTGTTTGAATGTCGAGTATCTTATGAGGTCTTTTTTGGATCATTTCGGGTTGGATCCGGCAGATGTGGATGTGGTCAAATATGCAGCCGATAAGGATCCGAATAAAAGGATAGAGATAAGGTTGAGATCCGGTATGTTTCAATATGACGGGGATCTTCTTACTACGATAGATCTGGATAACGAAGGACTTCCGGCAGGATTAGTTATGCCACCCAAGCCCAGGAGGAATCCGGCGTTCTCGGTTCTGGAGCACCAGAAATCGCTTAATAAGAATATCTACGGTTTTAACCCTATCAAAAAGACCGCCTTACAGGGTAAGGATGACATATCGGTCGACGGGGTATTGTATTATGGCGCCGGAAGATATATGGAATATCTAGGCGAGACCGGACTTAAAAATATATCCGGCATTACTTTGGAGAAGGGTTCCAACGACCGGGTCGATATATATGCATTGATTGATGGAGGGGAAGGCGAGGAACGGGCGAGGATATTTACCCATTCGATATTGCTGGATGAAAGAGGACTTCCAAGGTCCTGTCCGATGAGAGGACCAGACAGGAAAAGCTTCTCGATACTCGGGACGCTTGAGCGCCAGAATAATCCCATACAGATATTCATGCTGTCGCATGGCCATTATGTGGTGGTAAATAATGTGAAGTATTACGGCATGGGAAGATATCTGAATTTTAAAGGCGTCGGATTTGAGGAGGCCAGGATATATAAATATTCAGGGCTGGATACGCCGGAAAACCGCATAGAGGTCAGAGATGCATCCGGCGCTATTGTAATAAATATAAGATTGGATAAAGACCTTAAGCCTATAGGCATCGAACCGGAGAACGGCACCCTGGAGGTCGCGGATGCATTAAGGGCCCAGAGTTTTATTAATGAAGATGAATATGAAAGCTACCAGTCGTTCAGGGCGGCATATAGGGCCGAGGGGCTAAGACGGGCCGCGGAAAGGACGAATGCATTACGCTATCCGGATTCCGAAGGAAGGGCCAGGGTTGTTCGTCCACGCAAGCCCAGGCCTTCGGCCGATGAACGGAGGCTAGCGGCATTGAGATCCGCATTGCCCGAGGAAGATAAGGGCCTTGCGGAGGCAGCAAAAGAAGAGCTTACCGCAAACGGCACGGTCGGAGAGGCTACCATACGGTCTTTATTTAAGGCCTTGGGCGTGAGCATGGTCAGTGGGCTTCAAGTCCCCGGAAGATGGGCATTGTATTATCTTCTGTCTAAATGGGCAAGGGCTCGCGAGGTTGTTTCGGGAGTCGCTATTATCAGCCGCCGTCTAGACGCAAGATTAAAATACGATAATCCTGAGGCCGTCATGGAAGAAAGGCGCAGGAGAAGATTACGCGGGCTAAAAAATACCAGAAACGCTCTTTTAAAATACCCGCTCGCCGAAGGGGGTGACCACGGTCTTTATAAGGCGCATATTCGTTACGGCATACCGCTTGACGAGCCAGATCGGGGCCGTATCGTATTGACGCCTTATCATTCGCAGATCCTGACAAGGTATCCGCAGGCCCTTCCCGAAAGCGAAGCTGTGGAGATGTGGCAGAGGATGCGTTCGGGCGACGAACAGGCGCGGGTCGGGCTTATAGAAAGGCTCGCTTCCTTCGCGATCAGATTTATCGAAGAAAGATTCGATATAGATCTTGCCAGGGGTAATGATCGCATAGAAGGGATGCTGAGTTCCGCGAACCTCGCTCTCGTATCAGAGATAGATAACTGGGACCCGGCATCCGGAATCCCGCTATACAGGTTCTTGAGCCAAAAAATAGAGGCATATATAAAAGATGGATCTCGCGAAGCATTTGCCGGCAGGCCTTATGGGGCCAAGTCATTACAGGAGCATGTAAGATCCGGTAAAAATGAGGACTTTGGGACACTCGAGGGGTTGATGGCTTCCGGAGAGGTTAGACCGGAAGAGAGATTGAGCTGGGAAGAAGACGTTCTTTCTTCAGACGGTATGGAAGTTCTCCGGGCCGAGATAGCGGCAAGGGATAGAAGGATCCTCGGAGAGCGCGTATTGAATGCCGAGGATAAAGAAAGGCTGATCACCGAACTCAGAAGTTTCTTTATCGATAAAAATATACGCGGTGAGCTTGATAAGTTGGGAATAAAGAATTTTGCTATATACGCGGTCGGCAGTATGGGCCGCCTCGGGACTGCCATTAAAGACGAAAGTGACGTAAACCTTCTATTTGCATCAGATGCCGGGATCGACAGACTGGAAGAGGCGTTAAGGTTATTCAGGAGTATATTGGGCGGGTATCTGGATTATCATGTGAATACTTCTATGCCGGTTCTTTTGATAGGAAAAGAAGGAGCATATGACGAAGCCGTAAACCACCCGAGCGGATTCGGATCCCTTCTCAGGTCTTTTAATATAGGAAGTCTGGAGAATGGACTGGCTACCATAGAGGCCATATCGTTATCAGATGAATATATGGAGGACCTTTTTGACGAATACGATCTGGAGGACGATAACTATTTTTCTTCTGACTCTGATGAAGATGAGGAACTTTTGCGAATCGGAGACCGTCGCGCTTTAATGCGATTCGGTACTCATATATCAGACCGGCACTATGAGATAGGGCCGAATGCCCAGATAATATTTGAGAGCCGTGAAGGAATGAGTGCCGGGTTTAAAGACAAGGTGATAGGGTCTTTCGAGTTGAGCCAATCCGGCGAAGAGTACAGCGATTTTGCCGTTGCCTATCTTGAGAGCTTTTTGTATAAACAGAGTAGAAAATTATCCCAAAGAGACTATCCAGATGGAGATGGTTCGTCAGGATCATCCGGCTCGTCGTCGATAATCATAAAGACACTGGTCGCGGCGTGTATAGTGGTAGCGTGCGCGGCCGTTTGGGTAATGATGCCGGAACTCTATCCGGTCTATGATATCGCGGGTCTCAAAGATATTTCGGATATGATGCCGTTTTTAACGGCAGGCGCGGTTGTGCCGATGTCGCGCCCGCTACCCTCCTGGGTGCCGCAAGGCAGGACGATACTTGAAAGAATGAAAAAACTCGCCGAGGAAGTCTCCTCATTTAGAAGCCTCAGCGCCTTTGCCAAGGCCAGGGGCATACCTACCACTACGTTATATTCTCTCACAGATGATTTCAGGGAGCTCTTCCAAAGGATAACCGAGAGGACTGTTTTTGTTGTTGACAGGGATGCCAAAGAACAGAGGATAAGAGGATTTACATACCAGGGGATATCTTCCTATGTAAATTATCTGGAGGGCTGTGGTCTTGCCGGCATAGACTCGCTGGAGATGGAAGTAAAGGACCGGTCGATCGAGATATGGGCCAACGCGAAGGCTGGTGACGGTTCGACCGTTCGCCAGAAATGCCATTCCATAAACCTTGATGCTGATAATTTCCCTGCGGGAGTTTCCGCAGGCTCTCGCAACCGCCGCGGAATTCTGGATGTCCTTGAAGAGCAGGGCGTGCCGATGATGATACCGGTATCTCCCAACGGGATATTCTGCGCCAATGGATGGGAATATTATGTCTCGCCTCTATTCAAGCATTTGGGTATTTATACAAGCGATGTCGTGTGTTACGCCTACCGGGGCTTATCGGAAAAGGCCAAACGCATAGAAATTCATGCGCAGGGCCCATCCATTTTACCCAAGAAAGAACCTATTCAGATAATACCTCTCTCAGAGAATGGTTTCCCTCACGATACTACTAACAAGAGAACTACCAGAGGCGGCAAGCGCATGCTTTTACAGGTATTGCCGTACCTGGTCGAAAGGGGCCTAATAAACGACGTCCAAAAAGCGCGCGGTCTTGACAAGATCGACATATCTACTTCGGGGTTGACCAGATATGGAAGAGTGCGGATCGGGAATTTCTCTTATCTTAGCCTAGTTGCGTATCTGAATTATCTGGATAGATGCGGGATAAGAGATATAGAAAAAATTCGTTTCGAGATAACCGGAAAGAAATTATGGATATCCGTATTGACCAAAAAAGAGGATGGCGCACTTGCCGAACCTCATCTCATGCATGCTATAGAGCTTACAAACGATCTCAAACCTTTAAATATCGGGAAGTCAGAGCGGGACGAACTGCCTATTATGGCGGTATTGGAACGCTCCGGCATTCCGCTGCAATTATATCTCCACCAAGACGCGAGGAGCCGTATCTTTGTATTTAAAGGAGTGGCTTACCATATTGCGTCATTGCTGAGAAGCCTGTGTTTGGATAGCGACGATATAATAGTTGTGTTTCACAATGGAGATAAGGATAGCGGCAAGAGGCTCGAGATACGCAGAAAGGGCGAGCCGATGGATTTTTATACCGAGAGGTTGACCACGATAGACCTCGATGACAGGTCTATGCCGGCAGGTGTTTCGGATGCGGAAATCTTAAATGGTCAGCTCCTCCACATAGACATTCTTTCATTGCAGTTAAAAATGGAGAAAGATATCAGCGAGAACTGGCCTCAGGATATCGGTTATAGAAGGAGGACTATAGGAGCCGGCTCTAAGGATCAAGCGGGTTTTAACGGTATAGTCTATCAAGGCCTGCAGAGGTATATTAAATATCTAAGAGGAATTTCCGGGGAGAACATAGTCGGCATAGAACTCGATGCTTCCAGAGATGGATCTGTAGACATATATGCTATTTCAGAAGATCCGGAAAGTGCGGAAAATAAAAAGCGGCTGACCCACTCGGTAAAAATGGGAGAGAACGGTTTACCGTTATCATGCGATTCCGTCTCGGCCCGAATTCCCACCTATTCATTGATGGAGATACTGGAAGAGCAGGGCAATCCTTTGCGCGTGGGCTATGTCAACCCGGACCAATTTACCATAGGCGGTCGCCCCGCATCACCCGTGTCCATATACGGCATAAACAGGTATCTCTCTTTTCTGTTCCCGGAACACGCGCGCGGCGAAATATCGATATTCAAAATCTTCGGAAAGGATAACAAGGAGCCATCGATAGTTTTTGTCCTGGGTAGCGACTATGAAGAGAATAGAATCCTCCGTTATAAAGGCAGGGCGGTCGCGATAAAGGTGGATGAGACGCGCTCTCCTCACGGGTTCCGTGTTAACGGGCGCGCGCAGCGCATCGAGATATCAGAGATAATGCTTTTTCAGGGTGCCATAGATCATGATACATACCAGAGCTATATAAAATATAAACCCGAATACGACAGAGCCGCGGCTTTTAGCCGGGAATCGGAGCCTCGCTCGCGGGGCAACCTCGAAAGCCAGCTTGAGTGTCTTTCGGAAAACCTACCCGATGGCAAGAAGGGGCTTGCCGTTAGCGCATCGAAAGAGATCGGTGACGCCGGTTTTATCTCGGAGGCCACTTTAAAAGAAGTGATCGCTGCTTTCGGTTATACGAGCATCACAGGATTCCAGCATAGCGGCACATGGCCGATATATTATTTACTGCGCGAATCCGCAAGGCAATATGGGCTTACCAAAAACGGCGGCGGTAGATACGGGAAGAAGATCTTTGAAGGGACGCCCGGGAAAGAAGAGGTTGAAGCGGAGCTTTTGACGATACCTGAGGGGAAACGCTGGTTAAAATATCTGCGCGATCATCATCCAAGACTATACACCTGGGTAAGGCATTACGATCTTTTACCCTCACGAAAAGGAAAGTCGAGGCTCAATTTTAAAGGCGACGACCTTCCTATTGCCGTAGTTCCTAAGAAAGAAGGCCGTCGTAGTAAAATAGCGAAACCGTCTAGCGAACCCGGGAGTAAGCAGGTTACTCATGATGCAAAGCCTTTGTCTATAGACAGTTTACCCGAAGAACAAAATACGAAGATCCCCGAACCTCCGCCTGTGCATGTTACGAGCGAAGAAGACCTTTTTAATTCCCATGATTTAACGTGGCTCGACGAAGTCATATTCTCGTTTTTACAGAATGACGATATGAGTTATATATCGTCCGGCTATGGCCATAGGATAAAAGATCTCCGCCGCAGGCTTTCGATAAGGCAGCCTGACCTTGCGGGTCGGGTGATTTTAAAGGATCCTGTGACCCGCAAACCCGCCCACCTTAAAGTTTACAGGTTGTTCGAGATAGAAGAGGAAGAAGGCCATATACCGATGATAGATGAAGTGACGGGTATAGCCTTAGCGTTAAATGTGAGACCTGAGTATATACTCCGGGGAGAGAACTCCCCCGACTGGAATAGCTATAACGTTCCGGAAGCGGATGCGCCTGTTCCCGAGATACCGTCAGTCGATGATATATTGTCCGTTCCTTTATTAGACGAGATACTGTTCGAACCTGACGGAATCTCGGGAATGGAAGGTTATGCCAGATATAGGGCGCCCGAGAAATTACCCGCTCCTCAAACCGCCGAAGAGATCCCGGAACGAAAAGACCCTGAGCAAAATCCGCAGCCCAAGCCAACCGTCGAACCTAAAAAAGTCTCCGCGCCGGCAGCAAGATCTCCGGCCGCGCCTGTAACCGGGACGGTTTCTCGAGAGCATGCATTCAGCGATGAAGACGTGCGCACCATTCAGGAAGATGACAGTATTCCTCCAGTGGTCGGGGTCGATTATATAGAACATGTTGTAAATGGTTCCGGATACCGTGAAGACGGCCCTGTCCGGATAGGCATGTCGCGTTACGAGTACGATGATAGTGATGAGATACGTCATGAAAAGTCCGTAGAGCCCAAGGTTAAACCATTGCAGGTGGTCCTGCGTCCGATGAAAACGGCCGATATCGGTCATGGGGGGAATGGCGGTAAGACACTCTCCGGCACAACGACCGATATAAGGTCCTTACCTTATGAAGCGTATCTCATGCGGTTCGCGAAAGTCTTCGGAGAAAATTACGGGAATAACAGGACGGGTCTATTTGAGGCTACCGTAGAGGATGAAGAGGCGGCGATAAAATTCTTTAATGGCCTTAAGCCGGAAGAAGCCATAACTATATCAAACGTCTTTGCCAGGAGGCTTAACAGAAATAATCTTTCCGATATATCAAATGCCGCATATAACTGGGCGATAATAGCCGCATTGTGTTGTATGCCGGAGATAAGCGTCCAGGCGTATAACGTCGTATCCGAATTCACCTGGCTCTACAACGCTCCCATGTTCGAGAATATATTCAAGCACTCGCCCTATGCCGTATGCGATCAGTTCATGGCGCTCTATAGTAAAAAAGAGGAAAGGGCCGGCCCGAATAAGCGTTTTTATATATCCAAAAAATCGACAGGCAAGTACCATTACCTTTCCGGCAGCATCGTCTTTAACAAAAGTAGCGAAGCCTCCGCCGGCGTGTTAAAGACCCTTGTTAAGACCACGGGCGCCGTATTGATAATAATGGTTTCTATGGGATTATTATACGCGGCCATCCAGACAGGAGGCGTTCCAGCTTTGGATATTACGCATATCGCGTCATTGAAAGACGCGAGGATAGGCCTTGCCGGTTTCGGCATGTTATTTATGGGCGGGGGTATTAAGGCGATATCGGATGAGCATATAAACTCGCGCTGGAAATATAAGTCTGTCACTGATGTGGAAAAAGAATTAAAAAGGCGGGAGAAACTGGGGCTTGAGAACCACCACTCAGCGTTGAAGATGCCGGTTGAGCAAGGGGGCGATTTCGGACTTATCGGGGCGGCTAAGAGATTCGGCGTCGAATTACCCAGAATGCAAGGCGGGACGGAAGCCTTATACAAGACCAAGACAGAAACGCGAGCCGCCATGCAAGATAGGGCCAGGCGCGGGCTTTCTAATGTATCGTCGGCTTTGCAGAGATCCGAAGAAGAAGGCGGTAACTGGCCGCTCTACATGGCCATGAGGCGTTTTAATATACCGTTTCCGCGCGAAGACCGTTCCAGATACCAGACCAAGAGATCAGTCCGGGAAGAATTGGCCCGGCGTAAAGAGCGCGGGCTTGCGAATAACTCGAAAGCGTTGCAAGCCCCTAAAAGTCAAGGCGGCGAAAAAGCCCTGTACAGGGCAGCGCTAAGTATGGGCGTAGCCCTACCCGTGATTACCAATGATATATACAAGACAGAGACGGATGTGCGTAAAGAGCTGGCGAGAAGAGAAGAGAGTGGATTGGCAAATAATCCCGACGCTTTGAGTAAGCCTAAAGCCCAGAACGGTGATTACGCTCTTCTTGACGCTGCGGAAAAATTCGGCGTAGATCTGCCGATGTTGAAAGAACGCCGTTACACTACTAAGACATCCGTAAAAAAAGAACTTTTAAGGCGCGCCAGAGAAGGACTTAGCAATAATCCCGGGGCTTTGCAGTGTGCCGCGGAAGAAGGTGGCGACAGAAGCCTCTACCGCGCCGCCATGAAATTCAAAGTCCTTCTCCCAAAGATAGCAAAAGGAAAATATGCCAGCAAAAAATCGGTTAAGGAGGCATTGACGGCCAGGAGAGATAAAGGGCTGTCTAATACGGGAGCCGCTCTTAGTAGAAGAGCCGAAGACGATGGAGACCCTGCGCTCAGAAGAGCTTCTGCTAGATTCGGCGTCAAACTTCCTCGCGGCAAAGCGGGGAATGAACCACTGTATAGTACAGAAGAATCAGTGATAGCGGAACTTGCCAGGCGCGAAAAAGAAGGTATGGGCAACACTCCTGCTGATCTCTGGCAAAGCAGGTATAAAGGCGGGGATGTCCCTCTTTTACATGCGGCGCGTAAGTTCAAAATACCTCTGCCCGAGTCACCCAATAGAAAGACCAAAAAGTATCCTACTAAAAAAGCGATTCGCGCCGAACTGGAAAGGCGTGAGGCTATGGGCCTGCAAAACAGCGCCGTTGCCCTCAACAGGCCGAAAGCCGAAGGCGGGGATTACAGGCTACTCTATGCCGCATCGGAAAAGCATATTAAATTACCGTCTTCGAAGGAAGTAAGATATCCTACGAAACGCTCTGTCGTTCAAGCTCTAAGAGAAAGAGAGACAGCCGGTTTGAAGAGCAATGTGTTTGCCCTGCAGCAACCTTACGCGGATGGTGGTGACAAGGAGCTTTTGCGGGCGGCGAGGGCCCATGGCGTAGATCTGCCTAAGGGTAGTCGCCTCAGGATATACAAGACTCCGCAGGCGGTGCTTGATGCGCTGGACGCAATGGTCTCCGCAGGCTTACCGACAAATCCCGCCGCGCTTAAACTGGCGGGCAAGAATACTTTGCGGAAGGCCGCCAAATACTTTGGCATCAAACTCCCGGAAGCTGAATACGAAAAGTTATATAAAAATAAGACGGACGTTGAAGATGCGCTGCGGCGACGGGAAGAAGCCGGATTAAAAAATACTCCGGTTGCTTTGAATAAGCTTAAAGAAGAAGGCGGCGACAGGATGCTTTACGACGCCGCAACGGCTTTCGATGTCGCCCTGCCGCATGTATTCGAATTCAAACATTATTATTCCAAAGAACAGGTGGAGATAGAGTTAGCGCGCCGCGTCGGTGAAGGTTACTCGAATACACCCAAGGCCCTGAGAGCCTTGAGAGGGATGGGCGGTGACAGGATACTCCTTTCCGCGGCTAAATATTTCGGGGTTATGCTTCCGCCTTCCAGGCCCAAGAAAGAGAAGAAAACGAAGGCCCCCCGAGTTAAATTGACTAACATGGTGAACGCCGCGGCATCGCATCGCGCTGCCGTAATGAAATATGAATCTCTGACCGAGGAAGACGCCGTAAGATTGTGGGAGATATCACGGGAGGGCGACTCTACGGCGCGGACTACTCTGGTGGAGCATATGGCGCGATTTGTTGTAGACCATATCGAGGAAAAGTTCGGACTAGACCTTTCGGTCCAGAATGAGCGTTCTTCGCATATGGTAAGCATCGCTTACCTTTCCATGCTGGACGCTATAGATCAATGGGACGACGGAGTCGGAGGCGATGGGCTATATAAATTCTTAAGATCTAAGATCGACGAAGCCTTAAAGCCGAAACGTCGGGGTAAACAAAATACCGAAGCCGATGCCATGGAAGAAAGGTTGGCCGGCGGAATGCGTTCTCTTCACGCAGGTCATCCGTGGGACGCTGTCTCTTTACAGGAGCACCCTAAGACCGGTACAGGGGACAAGGGGAAGAACACCAGGGAAGAGATGATCTCTAAACCGGATGCTGTACGCGCTGATAGCCGGCTTCAAAATCAGGAATCTATACTGACGAGCCCGGTATTGCTGCAACAGGCCGTGGAAGCAAGAGATAAGGCTTCTTTCGGAGAGCAGCTCTTTACTGCCTCAGATAAAGAGAAGTTGGTCAGCGAATTGCGTGACCTTATGGCCGCCAAGAATATCAAAGCGGAGCTTCGTAAGATAGGCATAAAGAAATTTGCCTTATATCTTGTAGGCAGTATGGGGTATCTGGGGACTGCGTTGAAAGGCGAAAGCGACGCGAATCTTATATTTGTCTCGGATGCCTCACCGGACGCCTTGGAAAGGGCGCTCTTTATATTCGAGAGAGTAATAGGAGGTCGTCTAAGTTATGATGCCCCTACCTCACTACCTGTATTGACGATAGGTAAGCACGGGTCATACTATCAGTCGATAGCCGAAGGCAACGGTTTCATATCACTTTTGCGGGAACATAACGTCGGCAGTCCGGATAACGGCTTTGCTACATTGGAAGCCGTTTCTCTGAGCAAGGACAATCTCAGGTATATTTTTGAAGACTATGGTGAATATGGGCCTGAAGATATCGATACCCTTTCAAGGGCCGAAAACATGTCCCATCGTGCAGATCGGCGCGCCCTTATGCGGCTTAGAGCCCATTCCGTAGATCGTTATTACGAATTCCCCAATGCCCGTCTCGTGATGGAAAGTTCCGAAGGCATAGATGCCGATTTTAAGGACCGCATAATGGAGGCCTTTTCACGCGACGCCGGGGACTCATATACCCCGTTTGCTGTCGAATATCTAAGCGAAAGGCTAAGGCGATGGTCAGAGAGGCTTGTCCCTCTCACAGGCGGATTCTTGGGTACCGGCACCATTATGGAGGGGTTACCGCATATAAGTGATGCATGGGGCTCGACATTTCCGTCATTTATTATTGCGTTCGGATCTATCGTTATATTGTGGGTCGGTGCGCATTATCTATTAAAATATATAACCTCATCGTCGGATAGCGAAAAATCATTTTCTCAGTATAGCTACGGCGCTATTTTAAAAAGCGTCGGTCTTATTTTTGCAGGTGTTGTGATATTGCCGGTATTTTTAAATGTTATGTCCGCGCTATACCAGGCATCCGGTCTTGCATTCCATAGCGGCATCCTTACTTATTGCATGCCGTTTATCTTTATCGGCATGGCGGGCGCGTCGGGAAAAGCGGGAGCACAGGATAAGAACCCCATACCCGAGGCCTGGGAATTATACATGAAAGGGTACAGGCTCATAGATGCTCCGGATGGGCTCGAAGGCGCTATAGAGAATCTGAGAAAGGCCAGGGATGTATTAGAAGGGCCTTATAAACGGATTGAGAAGTCGGCTACGATAGATTCAACCATTCTTTACCTTTGCATAATGGGTAATCTCGGTGTGGCGCTACTTAGAAAAGGGGATGCCGAAATAAGTCAGAATAAATATTATCAGGAGGCGTCCCTTGTTCTCGAAGAAGGCTATAGGGCGATGAGAAGGTTTGCGGAAAGAAAAGAGAATAGAAAAATAGACACTTTGAAAGAACCCCTCATTACTCCGACCATAGCGCAATTGAATTCTGATCTGATGATGATAGCTGATAATATCCTGACGCGTCTCGGGCAGACATATATAGCATTGAATAAAGAAGAGAAAGCGGAGGAGGTATTTGGACAACTCCTTATGATGTATCCGCGGTCATGGACGGGCCTGGTAGGGCTTGCGGCTTCCAAGGTCGGGCTCATGAAGGTGCGGGAGGCTAAAGAGATATTCTCAAAAGCGCTCGATGTGGCTGAGGAAGACCTCCGCAGGGCGGAAGAGGCTTTGTCTTTGGCCGAAGGGGATGATGCTTTAAGGGACGCCAAAGACCGCGCGATACATTGCAGAGAGACGCTAAGCAAGACGCTCCTAAACCTTGCCAATACAAGTTCCCTCCTGGGAGAGTTGGATGCGGCAGAAGGATATTACGCCAGATGCGAGGAAGAGGTTAAAAGGGAAAGGCACGCCTTTCTACTTAGGGCATATTACGAACATTTGGTGCCGAGCCGGGCGGATCATTATGCCATGCACGGGGATATCGAAAGAGGTGTCATAGAGATAGAGAAGGCGCTCGCAGAACTTACGGATGAGGGCGTGAGATTCAACAGGAAGGCTTTTACTATAACCAGCCTGAAAGGGGCCATGGCGGATCTCTATTTCTATTATCATCCGGATGGTTTGCGCAAAGCCATAGAGGTGCTGGAAGCGGATCGTCAGACCTCGGAAGAGGATTTCGCATCGGATCTTGTGAGTAAGCTCGGAGAACTATATCTTATTTTAGGAGAGGTGGATAAGTCTATAAATATGCTTGAAGACGCGCGCCTGCGATACCCTGAAGATCCGGATATCCTGGCGACTTTGGCTATGAATTATTGCCGCCGTAATCTGCCCGGGGATCTCGACAGGGCGGAAGGCCTGGCCGGCGCGGTATTATCGATCGATAGCAGCAAAGAAGCGGATTCTGAGTACATCATGGGTATCGCCGATCTTATCAGATATAATGGCATGCCCGAAGGCAAAGATAAGGTTCGCGTCTTAAGGGAAGCAAAGGGTCGCATGAACAGAGCTAAAGAGCTCGGATTCGAGCATATGTACTACTATTACGCAGCGACGATTATCCAATATATGCATGGAGATACTAATAAGGCAGGCAGGATGTTACGGGAGTTTATGTCTAAGGAAGATCATAAGTTCCCCAGGAAATTTTTGTATGCGTTTGATGTAATAGGTATCGGCGCTCCGAAGATGCGCGTTCTGCTTGAAGGCATAAGTCATGACGGTACCGTACCCGATTATGTGCGCGGCTATGCCATGAAGATACTTGGTGCGCTACCTGATGCGGCGCATGAGGCGGTTCCGGAGGCGGGACCCGCGGGAAACGGTCTAGAACAGAATGGAAAGAAAAACGGCGATAATGGCGTGGCAGAGGCCGCCAAAGAGGCAGATATCGCCGGTCTCCTGGATGAGGCAAGCGCGTTAAAAGAGCGCGCAGACCTCTATTATAGAACGGCGTATCTTGATTCGCAGATAAGCTTACTGGAACAGGCTGCCGCTAATTGCAAAAAAGTTCTGGCCAGGAACGACCTGTCAAACAAAAAAAGATTAGGTGGCCATCACGAACGCGCCAGGGCACTCTCCCGTGATATAGACAATCTTCTGAAGAGGACTAGGACAGGTTATCAATTTGTGAAAGATAAGCTGGAATCTGCTCTCGCCAGGTATCGCTCGGGAGACTTTCAATCGGCCAATGACCTTCTTGCCGATATATGCAACAGGGATAATATGGTAAGCGGCGCGTTCCAGTTCCGACGGAATATAAAGGACATAAAAGACGCCATCATCGCTTTTGGTAATAAAAATTGGGTCGAAGCCTCCGGCCTTTTCGCAAGGTCGATTTCGAGTAATAAGGAATTCCGTGTAAGATACGGATTCACAGATTTTACGCCTCAGTGGATGGAGGAGACGGAAAGTCTTGCCTCCGGCGGGATCGCCATATGCGGGTGGCTTTCCGATTGCGATGCCGCTATAGCCAAAGGAGAAGGTTTCAGGTCCCTATTGGATGACGGAAGATTAAATGAGTTGGAAGGACTTGTAGCAACGGACAGATTTGCCTTCGCTGCGGAGACCGTTTTTGAATATAAAAAGAAGATGGAAAGCGGTATCCAGAATTATCTTCTGGGCCTTGTGGAAGAAGGCAAGATCTCCGAAGCCCTCAATGCCGTGCGCTACAGAGAAGATCTATCGGTTGGTGATATCAGGGCCGTAAGAGGCAGAATAAAGGGACTATTCGAAGAGGCGATTAAGGATTTTGAAGGTCTTGTGGAGAAAGGAGACCTCGATGGCGCCAAGGCCTCTTTGTCAAGGTTGGATATTTACAGGTTTTTAGGGGCGACTAACAATGCGTTAGCCAGGATAGATGCTGCGGGGTCTATACTCTCTGTTTGGGATAAGCTGAACAGCTCCGGTGTTTTGGCGTACTTTAATAATCCGGTTATATTTGTTAGGGCTATGGTCTCATATCAGGAAGAGGACATTAAAAATGCGTCCGATCTTCTACATCTGGTAGAGCCCAATAGCGAAGATGCCAGGAGTATGGTAAAGAGGATGGAGCGCAATATCGACAGGATGGAAGGTTTTCGGGAGGTCCTCGATTCGGATGACGGATGGGCCGGAGCCGAAAGCCACGCCAAGAGAATAGAGGCTCTCGATTTCATAGTCTCTTCTCTCGGCGCAGATTACCTGTACATGCGCGCGCAGATAGAGTTACATAGGTGGCTCGGGTCTTACTATTATCACGAGGAGGACCTGGATCGCTCGCGCGAGGAATACGAAGAATCCCTGCGCCTGATCGAAAGCGATACGTATATGATGAACGCATATAAAGACGAAGCCGATAAGATAAAGGAAGATCTCGACGACCTTGATTCCGGATACGGGGAGGAAGATGACGAAAGCCCGGATGAAGAAGATGCGGCGGAAGTCCAGCCGATGACCCGGTCCCGGAGCGAGATCAGCCCGGAGGACGCTAAGCTTGCCCTGAATAAGATGGAGATCGAAGGCCTTTATACATGTGAATACCATGCGGGTGAAGACGGCAGCCTTAATTTTACTCCTAAGTCAGATACCTTTGAGGGAAGGGCTCTAGCCCGTCTTTTAAATGAAGCGGCTAAGCGATTGGCTATAAATATTCTTGCCCTGCCGGGGCCGATGAAGACCGAATTGATGGAGATTGCCGGCGCTTTAAGCGCTCACAGGTCTACGGCGCCTCCCACGATAGGCGTTGCCAGAAACTGCCCTTTTACTTCGGTAAGAAGGTCGAGTGACGGGTTGGTCTTATTTGATGCGGAAATAGTAGAGCTATTCATAAAGATAATGAACGATCCGAATTACAGCAATTATAAGATACATTACGACCATGTCATAGACTGGCTAGTCTCGGAACGTCTCTTCCACGAAATATTCCATACCTCCCGCGAAAAAGAACAGACCATCCGTGATATACATTATTATTACCTCCTCCTTAATACGGCCGGCATGAGTAAAGACATCGAAGAGTTTTTCGACTCACCGCTGGTCAAGGATTCCGGCATAGCCCAGAAGACCAAAATAAGGTTTAAGTTCATAGATTGTCAGGCAAGGCGCCTTATGAGGGGTAAACCTATCGATGCTAAAAAGGTATCCCGTTTTCTTGGGCCTTACAAGAGACCTATAGAAGTCAAATCAGAGGTATTTGAAAATGGTCCGGATATCAGGATCTACCGTGGCAGGGACCTGGCTGATGAAGACGAACTCGTCAGAGGTTTTCTGGAGGGTCTATTTTCTAATGCCTTACAGAAGAAGACTGTTCTTGCCTTCAGCGATTCTCTGGGCAAGCAGAACGGCAGGGCCCTGCGGATATTGGATACGGTAAAGGAGTTAAAGCGCGATAAGGTCTTGGGCCATCTATTTAAAAATGTAGAAGTGATAATATGTCCGGCCCAGAATATGCATAACAAGTTGCAGGGATATTTCGGGGATTCGCATGCTCAGGTCTTCACCTTCGTTAACGCAAAGGAAGAGGCTTTGGTCAAAGGTTTAAAAAATAAGAATCCGGTCAACATCTTTTATATAGACGATGCACAGCTTGAGAATCAATCTATGGGTTCTTCTGACAGGGTATATTATCCCATACTGGAAGTGGTCACGATCTCGCTTCTGGATCACAGGGATCCGGGCGCGGCAGAGGATATCCCCGGTAGCGCAAAGCAAGCTATCGGCATAGAATCGATAGAGCGAAGAGGCGACGGGCTTTTCTTCGTGCTGACCCTGCCGAAGTCTGAGCGCCACGACACGGAACGGACCGTCGCGGAACGTTATGCGCGGCTCCAGAAGTTGTTAAGGTTCGCTTAGAAAATCCTTGCTACCATACTATATTGCAATTATAATATACCCTAACGATAAAAAGGGGGTATATGCGATGGTAAAAAATACCTTGATACTAATATTGGCTGTGATGGCCATATGGGGCATATGCTATGCGAAGGATAATATCTGTGTTCTTGAGAAAGAACGCAAGGCCCAGACCCCGGTGGGGTGTGTGGTGGAAGAGACCGGTGTCTTTGTAGGCAAGATAACCTCTTCGATGGAGATAGCCGCGACAGGCCAGCGCCAGATAACTGTGGAGAACGAGACCGGAGAATGCAGGATATTCCCGTTTTGCGCAACTACGAAGATAATAGATGCCGCTGTGGGCGCCGCGACATTCAATGTCCTCAAAACCGGCAAACAGGTCCAAGTGGAGTATGTAAAAGAGGGTTCTGCCGATAAGGCACAGTCCGTCACCGTTACAAAGTAAGCGGAGGTTTAAATGTTCAATATCGGCATGCCGGAACTCATCATCATACTCATCATAATACTCCTTATATTCGGCGCATCGCGCCTGCCTGAGCTTGCCCGTTCGCTCGGAAAAGCGGTCAATGAATTCAAAAAGGGCATGAAAGAGGACTCTTCCTCGGATACCAAGAAATAGGATCTGGCTTATATGGCCGATCTCAAGATGACTGTTGTAGAACACCTGGATGAACTTCGCAGCCGCCTTATAGTTTCACTGGCGGCTGTTGTTGTGTCCAGTTGCCTTGCCTTCTGGAAGGTGAAAGTTATCGTACAGTGGATGATTATCCCGCCTGTAGACAGGTTGGTATTTTTTTCTCCGGCCGAGGCCTTTACTGCATATTGTAAAGTAGCGGTATTCGCAGGCATCATCCTTGCCTCGCCGGTCATACTATTTCAGATATGGAGTTTTGTATCTTCGGGCCTCGAATCTGGTGAACGCCGCACCGCGCTACTCTACATTCCTTTTGCCGTAGCTCTATTCCTGTGCGGAGCGGCTTTTGCATTTTTCATCGTGATACCATGGGCATTAGACTTTCTCATAAATTTCGCCGGGCCTGAGATGGTGCCGATGATATCCATATCCAAGTATCTGTCTTTTATAATCATGCTTGTTTTAATATTCGGCGTAGTCTTCGAGTTCCCGGTCGCGGTGATATTACTGACCAAACTCGGACTGGTAAACGCCGGCCTTCTTTCGCGTAACAGAAAATATGCCATAGTTATAATATTCATAGCAGCTGCGGTTCTGACTCCCACGCCGGACGCATTTACCATGATACTTATGGCGGTACCGATGGTTGTTTTGTACGAAATGTCGATCTGGTTGTCGAAGCTTGTGAAACGGCGCGTCTAGCGTTTGGGAATATTCCTATACTACAAAAATCGGAGGTGACGGGTGAAGATATTGCATATTGTAGCCACTCCCAGAGATAGAGAGTCTCGGACGTTGAAAGTTTCTTCCGCTTTTCTGGATGCCATAAAAAAGAGATATGCGGATCTCAAGGTAGATGAATTGAATGTTTTTATTGAGAAGCTCCCGGAACTTACGGTGAAACGTCTGGATGGTAAATACGTTTTGCTGGGAGGCAAGGACTTAACACCGGAACTAGAGAAGGCCTGGGAAGATATCATTGCCCATATAAATCGTTTTTTATCGGCCGATGCTTATATTGTAAGCTCGCCAATGTGGAATTTCGGCATACCGTATGAGTTAAAACATTACATAGATGTCATATTACAACCTAAATATCTTTTCAGGTATACGGCTTCGGGGCCCGAGGGTTTGGTGAAGGGTAAAAAGATGGTTGTTATTACAAGCCGCGGAGGCGATTACAGCCCTGCGAGCTCATTTCATGCATATGATCTTCAGGAACCGTATCTAAGGGCCGCTTTCGGGTTTGTGGGTTTGACTGATATGACTTTCATAAATGCTCAGCCCATGGATGCCATGGGGCCGGCGGTTCAGGACGAGAAGATAAAAGAGGCGCAAGCGCTTGCGCGAAAGGCGGCAGCAGAGTTCTAGCGTATAGCGTTTATAGTTTAGTGAGCCATGGGGGTGTCATTGCGAGCCCCGTAGGGGCGAAGCAATCTAAAAGAGATTTTTTCGTCGGAAAACAGTTTTGCGCTATCCTCCTTCGAATGACTAGGATTTTATTATCCGCTAGGCGCTAGATGCTAAAAAGCTTGACACTTTTACCAGCTGACACTATCATGGTTTTCACGTGCCTGTAGCTCAGCTGGATAGAGTAGCGGGCTTCGAACCCGTTGGTCGCAGGTTCAAATCCTGCCAGGCACGCCAGTTTTAGGCGAGGCGCCATGGTAGGGATTTGAAGCCAAATTTCGCCGACCTTATGGAAGGAAAAGGGCTATGCCCGACAGAAATTTGGCCGGTCCGTAGTCCAGCTATGCTGGACGGAGGACCAAATCCTGCCAGGCACGCCAGAATGTTGGTAGATATTTTTGTTTTACGGATTAGTTATCCCTCGGCCTAGAACAATTTGATTTTTCCTGATGATAGAAAAATCAAATTATTAAAGTGGCCTCGGGATGCAATTTTCAGAGAAAATTGCTAGCGGGCGTGGCGGAACTGGCAGACGCGTACGGCTTAGGACCGTATGGGCAACCATGGGGGTTCAAGTCCCTCCGCCCGCACCACATTTTTCTCTGAAAAATGTGTCCCGTTAGAGAATAAATGAAATTGCTTGACCTATCATAAGGGCAAGCAATTTTAAAAGAGACTAACGGGACAATTACACAAATTAGAGTTGGCGGGAAAGTCCCTCCGCCCGCACCATTCTACTTCGCCCATCAAGGTGAAGTAACTGAGGTAGGGCTTCGTAGGAATAAAGTTCTGCGAAGCCAAATTTAAGTTGTTTGTGTTTATGGCGAAGCAGACAAAACCCTTGATTAGGTATCATTGTTTTGATATAATTAACAGTCAAACTTCTTTGGTTTAATATAAATAAACCGCATTGATGCGGGCGTGCGCTCTTTTCAATTAGGTAACTGTATTATTAGCTCTTGAAGCACTCTGTCGAATTTAAGAGTTTCCTTCGGAAGCGCTCTTTAAAATCTTTAAAATTCGGAGAATTTTAAAGATTTATCAATTCGCTTCCGAAGTGAAATTTTCAAGAGAAAATTTCGAGCCCGCATAGCTCAATTGGCAGAGCAGGACACTCTTAATGTCAAGGTTCCAAGTTCGATTCTTGGTGCGGGCACCATCCTGCTGCGCCCTTCGCTTCTTAAGCGAGTGGTAGGGCTTCGCAGGGATGTGAGGCTGATTAACAGGTCCTACGAAGCCATACCTGAATTTTTACGGGTTAATTGGCGAAGTAGACCGATTCTTGGTGCGGGCACCATCCTGCTTCGCTCAAAGCTTTTCAGCTTTGAGCTTCGCAGAGATTGTGCAGGATGTCTCTGCGAAGCCCACCGGCTATTTTCGTGTTGAAGGGCGAAGCAGGACAATAAGAATTTATTTTGTACTTCGAGACGAAATTTTTATTATTTCTTCGAGAACACTCTTTTGAAAACGATTAAATCTAATGATAATTTAATCGTTTTCATTGATTCGTTCATTGACTTTTGAAAATTTGAAGTAGTCCCTCTGCCTTGGACAATCCTTTCTGCTATAATGATAAGCAGAAAGGATTAGCAATGTGGCCTCGGGACTGCAAATTTCATAGAAATTTGCTAGCGGCGGTAATTCAGTGGTAGAATGCGACCTTGCCAAGGTCGATGTCGTGGGTTCGAAACCCATCCGCCGCTCCATTCTTCTTCACCCTTCCATAAGTAAACTGAGGTAGGGCTTCGAAGAAATAACTCTTTGAGAGCGCGAAAGGCCCTACGAAGCAATACCTAAGTTTTTGAGTTTTGGATTGCGAAGTAGGCCCATCCGCCGCTCCATTCTTAAGTCTCGCAAGGTTCGGGGTTTCGAACCGAGCGAGCGCCGAGTGAAGCGAGGAAAAGGGCTTTGCCCGGAAGCGAGCGAGGGCGAGGTTACGCAGGCCGCTATGCGGCCGAAGTAACCGAAACCCATCCGCCGCTCCATTCTTCTTCGCCCTTCCATAAGTAAACTGAGGTAGGGCTTCGAAGAAATAACTCTTTGAGAGCGCGAAAGGCCCTACGAAGCAATACCTAAGTTTTTGAGTTTTGGATTGCGAAGTAGGCCCATCCGCCGCTCCAATTTTTACTGTGTAAAAATTGGTCCTGAAACCACATTAAAGATTTTCTTTGTTTATAATTAAAACAAAGAAAATCAGTCAAGGTTTCAGGACCTAAAAGAAAGACAGAGAATTTTATTCATTGCATTGCATTCGTACAAAACTTGAAGGAGTCCTGCCGATGAAGATCATGGATTTTTTGAACAAGAAAGCCATCACGGCCAATCTTAAGGCCACTGACAAAGAGGGGGTCATCCGCGAACTTGTCGATCTTCTCGCCGCCGCCGATGAGATCAAGAACAAAGAGGACCTGGTGAAATCCCTTCTTACCAGGGAATCGCTAGGTTCTACAGGCATAGGCCAGGGTATAGGCATACCTCACGCAAAATCCTCCAACGTAAAAAGCCTCGTAGCCGCGTTCGGTCTTTCTCAGAAGGGAGTAAATTTTGACTCCTTGGACGGCGAACCGGTTTATATATTCTTCCTCCTGATAGCCCCGGAGGAATCTGCAGGTCCACACCTCAAGGCTCTCGCCAGAATTTCTCGTATGCTCAAAGATAAGTATTTTAGAGAGCTCTTAAAAAAGTCTAAAGACGAAAAAGAGATCCTCAGGATCCTTCAGGACGAGGACTCCAAGAAGTACTAGTCGCTTTTCACTGTCTCGGGTCCGTCTTTTTAACTATTATTAAGACCGCGGGATAATTCTTTATAAATAAATTTTAAGGACTTTTACATTGAAGATACTCCAGTTTTTCAAATGGCTTTACCCGGGGATGTGGGTAAAACGCTGGATAATGCTGGCTGTATTCGGTGTGATAATGATATCGATGGGCTTTGTGATGGTTATCCTTGAACAAAGCCCGCAGAGCAAGACCTTTGCCGGCGTTACTATCATAGTCGGTATTCTTGCAGTAGTAAGCGGCATAAAGCGCGTGATAAAATCTTTCGTGACTATCTTTCTTCCGAAAGGTAGCGACGGGCTCGTTGACAGGGTGTATGAAAGGCGTGTGCTGGATAAAGGGCCGCGTATAGTGGTAGTGGGAGGCGGTACCGGACTATCCATGCTTCTTGCGGGTTTGAAGCAATATACCAGTAATCTTACCGCGGTAGTCACGGTAGCGGATGACGGAGGCTCTTCGGGCCGTTTACGCCAGGAGTATGATGTTCTTCCGCCTGGCGATATACGCAACTGCCTTGTAGCGCTTGCCGATTCAGAGCAACTGATGGGGCGCCTATTCCAATACCGTTTCGGAGAAGGAGGCGACCTCTCTGGGCATTCTTTCGGAAATCTTTTTATAACGGCGATGACCAAGGTGACCGGGAATTTCGACGCCGCTATAAAAGAATCGAGCAAGGTCCTTGCTATACGCGGACGGGTTGTGCCGTCCACGCTGGATACCACTACGATAGTGGCAGAGCATACAGACGGGACTCAGACGGAGGGCGAGAGCCAGATACCCCTGGCCGGTAAGCCCGTAAAACGCGTTTACTTACGGCCGGTGAACGTAAAACCTACCGACGAGGCGCTGGAAGACATACGCCGGGCCGATGCTATAATCCTGGGCCCCGGAAGCCTTTATACCAGCATAATGCCGAATCTTCTGGTAAGCAGAATATACCAGGAGGTTATAACGTCAAAGGCTATAAAGGCCTATGTGTGTAACGTCATGACTCAGAAAGGCGAGACCGACGATTACAAGGCGAGCGATCACCTTAAAGCCCTTATATCGCATACGGCCCCCGGTATAGTGGATTATTGCATTATAAATACCGGCAAGATACCTGAAGATATGATCGCCAAGTATAAAACCGAAGACGCTTATCCGGTGATACCGGACGCCGAAAACATAAAAAAGATGAAGGTCAGGGTCATAGCTGCCCATATAGCGAGTACGAGAGGTTACGTGAGGCACGACGCGAACAAGCTTTCCAAGATAA
>JAGOLR010000094.1 GCA_017993955.1 Candidatus Omnitrophota bacterium | reverse complement strand
CTTATATACTATGAAATACAGGCTCTCCCATAACCAAAAGATGCTGCAAAAGATGTCGCTTACATCCCAAATGCGCCTATCCGTGGCGTTATTAGGCATGTCTGCAAGCGACATATCCGAATATATCGAAAATGCCCTTTCTAAAAACCCCTTCCTTAAAAAACTCGAAGATATGCGGGACAGCGCAAAGCGAAGAACGCCTATCTCCCCCACCCTGTCCAGCGAGACCTATGACCGCGCCGCATCGATACAGGAGAAGACAGACCCCCGCGCCGCCCTTTTATCGCAGGCCAATATGATGGGGTTGGGTGAAAACGAGTCACCTATAGTGGAATACCTTATATATGAGCTCGACCCAAATGGGTATCTAAAGATAGATGCCCTGGAGGCGGCGGCAGACCTGGGGGTGGACGCCGAAGAGGTCGATAGATGCATAGACTTGATACAGGAGATGGACCCCCCAGGCATAGGAGCCAGGAATCTTAAGGATTGCCTTCAGATACAGTTAAGAAGGTCCGGCAAAGAAAAGTCCCTGGAATACAGGATAGTGGATGAGTGCCTTGGAGAGATGGCGACCGGAGACCTGAAAAGAATAGCTATACTTCTAAAAGCCGATGAGAAAGATATAAAAAAGGCCTTTGATGCGCTTAAAAACTTAACCCCAGGCCTGGTTCAAGCGTGCTATCCGTAGAAGCCGACCACATCGCGCCCGAACTTATAGCGAAATTGGACAAGAAAAGCGTCCACCTTGAGATCAATAGGGGCCTCTTCCCCCGGCTCAGACTATATAACCCGTACGAAAACGATTTCGACATAATAAAAGACCCCGAGGCAAGAAAGTTCATGAAGGACAATATGGACTTCGCGAAAGGGTTGATAGACGGCTTGTCCCGGAGGGAGACTACATTATGCAAGGTGGCAAAATATATAATAGAAGAACAGAAGGAATCTATACTTAAACCGGAAAATCATCTGAAGACGTTAACCATAGATGGAGTGGCCAAAGCGCTAAACTTTCACCCCTCTACAGTCAGCAGAGCCATTTCCAAAAAATATGTCCGGATAGATAACCGCCCCGTAGCACTGTCCAGCCTATTAAGCCATGGGGCCAAGAATAAGAACGGGACCGAGATATCAAAGGCCTCGGTAAAAGAGAAGATACGGGCCATGATAAAGTCCGAAGACTCCGCTCACCCGATCAAAGATAACGAGATTTACAAGAGATTACACGATGAAGGAATATCGCTCGAAAGACGAACGGTAGCAAAGTACCGTAATGCCCTGCGGATACTGCCATATAACCTGCGTAAGAAACGTGCTCCGTAAGACGTTAGACGTAAGACGTCTGTGATGTTAGCTACAACCTGATACCTAACACCTAAAAGACCGGCCGCAAGACTCCCAACCAGCTCAACATCACCACAATAACGCTATACACTATCATGGTAATGATAAATATAAAGACCTCTCGCGGGAGGTCTTTTTTGTCTTGCACCAGGGGTTTGCCTGAAACGGCCATAAGGGCTACGCCTAGTAAATTACTCAGCCAATAGAATACCACAACGAGCGCGGCAAAGTCGGCGGGAAAGAACTTTATGTATATATTGGCGAGTATATACGATAGGGGTATATTCACGAATACGTCGTTCCATAGCGTGAACGGCGAAAGGAGCCACCCGATAAGAAATATTAAGCGATATATATGCCTTTTCATATCTACCATCTGACGCGCGCCCAACGCTAGAAAATAGTAGGGCAGGTTTTAAGCCTGCCCTACCGAACATATACAAAAACCCGCACTATCCTTCGTTTTCCTGGGAAGCCATGCCTTCAGCTACGAACTTCTTTATCTCTTCGAGATTTTCGAGTATGAGCCTGGCCTTGCTTAAACCAAAAACAAACGGATATTTATCATTCTCGTCCCTCTTCATTATAAGGACGGGCTTGCCTTTATATTCGCTTCTTTCTACCATGTGTTTCTCCTCCTCCCCTTTTGGATTTTATCCCTTTATACTAATGCGCTTTTTGTAAAGCACCAGTATCCATATCAACGCCAACATCTCGGCCAAAACGAATGAAACCGCTGCCCCCGTCATGCCGTAAGCCGGTATGAGAAAAAAGTTAGCGGCAACGCTCAAAGAGGCGCTGGCTACTGCCTGTTTCAGGACGTCCTTTTCGAAACCGCCGGCTATGAGACCCGTCGAATGCGGCAAATTAAACAATATAAAGATAAGCCCCACGGCCATGATCTTCAATGGTACGCCGGCCGGCAGGTACTCCGGCCCTACGGTAAGCGTTATCAATCTATCGCTTGCCAATATTAACGGCGCCACAATGACGAGGGCCAAAAAAACGGATAACTTTAAAAAAGAACGCGTGGCGGATCCGAACTCGTCGGGACTCTTATTGTGGCTCATGGCGAGCCTCGGCAACACCGCGCCCGCCAAAAATACCAGAAGCACCGCAATGCCGCCTACGATACGTCTTACTATGGTAAAATACCCCACCTCTTCTATACTGCGGAAGAAGCCGAGGATGACCACATCCAGATTATTATATACCTGGGCGCATAGAGATATGCCCCAGATAGCAAAGGCGCCGGAAAGGTGCGAAAAAATATTAATAAGATCGGTCCGGCTGAACCCGAATCTAAAATCAAGCTTTTGCAAGTATATCACAGTTACGGGTATCATCGCAACAAAATACAGTAATGGCGCTTTAAAGACGTCTTCGGGCTTCCTTATGAAGGTAAGCATGAGGCAAAGCTGAATACATGAAGTGGCCGCGAACGATATAAACACATACTTCATCTTTTCGATGCCCTGGAACGCCCATTCGCTGGCAAGCGCGATGCCTATAAGCATCAAAGACGACTCCGCTATCAGGACCTTTTGCCGTAAAGGCGCCGGAATGACCGCCGTGACCAATATCGCCAGGATACACAAAGCCAGCGCCGCCACAAGCCTGAAAGATATTATCTCGGATACATATACCGAAAACCGCCCGCGGTCTTTGGCGATCTCACGCATACCGTAAGTCGATAATCCCAGGTCGATGAAGTTCGCCAGGAAGAATACGACCGTAAACGCATACGAAAATGCCCCCAATGCCTCCGGCATAAGCACGCGAGCCAGGTATATGAATATGAGAATATTAAAAAGGCTGCTCGCTATATTCGCAGCAGCCATCCATAAAAAATTATGGGATATTCTGGGGGTCATGCGGATTATTTCTTCTTGGACATGAGCTCGCTTATCATACCTATATATTTGGCGGCCTTTTGGGTATCGGTCTCTTTGCCCTGGGCAGCTTCCCCCTGAGGCGAGACGACGTCTTTCGCCTGGTTGGCTACGCTTTGCAGCACCTGGGATACCTTATCCACAGCCATGGCAGTAAGAGCGCGTTTCGATATCGGCCCAAGCTCCATCTTCGGGTTGGACATATCGCCTTTTAGTTTGAAGTCGAATACTATATCACCTTGAGGCGACGTAAAATATCTCGCAAGCTCGCTGACGGGTGTACCCCACACGGCGTTACCTTCAAATCCCTTCTTGATAGAAAATGCGAGATCGCGCAGCCTTATCTCATTAGTAGATCCGATATTACCGTTATCGAAATCGAATACGAGAGTACCGGAAAACCTGCCCCTTTTGAAATCAAACGGAGAAAGTTTATCGTAATACGGCTTAAAAACCAAAAGGTCGAGCCCCGATGCCGTGAAGCGGTTGCCCATGGTAAGTCTGGGGGTCGTAGGGTCATAGACGCTATTCCACTGTATGATCTCGTCACTTTTCCCGTTCAACAAACCCTGGCCTTCAGAGCCTGCCCTCAAGACCTTCGTATAGGTATTATCGAGCCTTAGCGAGATCTCTGCGTCTATGTCTTCGAGAGATATCGTATGCGGCCCTATAGGAGAATTCTGGTCTAGAACCACCAACTTACCTTTTTTTACTATAAACACCTCCGGCAGGCTCACCAACTCCGCGAAGGTCTTATTGCCCGAGGCGGCCTGGACCCTCTTTATCGCTTCTTTCTGCATCTTCTTTGTATCCAGAAGGGCCTTCTGCCTGAATACATCGCTTTCAAGTCTGTCGCTTTCGCGGATGTACTGCGCCATATTTACCAGATTTACAGCGCCATCCCTACGCCTCTCTATAGCCAGCACCGGCGCTTCGAGAACAGGCCTTGCGACCTCTATGCCGTCGAGGATGTTTTTACCGCGCATCTTGTATTCGCATATGACTTCGCGTATATCGAGGAGGTGTTTTTTAGAAAAACCGGGCGGGTTATTTATCTTGAATCCATACAGCCTTACCCTCCTGCCGTCGGGCTCAAAGAATACCTTATCGACCTGTATATAGGGAGGCAGGGACTTTCTTATGATCGCATCGGCCGAATACTGCAAGATCTGGTAGCGATAAAAAAATATCGTTCCAGCCAAAAGGAGTATTATTACGGCCAGGAAGATAACTATGTTCCTTATCACAGAGACGATCTTCATTGCTTATCCTTAAAAAGATCGAGGAAGCGGTCTTCGTATAGCTTGTAAAGATCCCAGCGGTCCAGCTCTTTTTTAAGTATGATCGCTTTAGATCTGTCCAAAGTCGCCTCGCGGAATAATTTCTCTATCTTAGCCGTGATCGACTCCGGGACCTTCTTATCCGCGGTCGGACCTTTTTGCTCGTCGGATTCCAGAGAAAGCACGTCTTTGACCTTCTCCTCGATGATCGCCATCTTTTCGTCTATATCTTTTATGTAAGGAGCCAGGTCGTCTACCCGCACCTCAAACCCTATCACTTTTGAAAGCATCTCGAGGATCGCCCCGGATGCCTTGGGGTTCGGGAGCCCTATGGCGTATTGGGGAATGGTAGCCAAAAGACATGCTGCGTCTATGTTTCTTTCGCTGGCGAACCCGAGGAGGAGCCCGTTCAATCCCGATATGTGACCGCCTTCCATGGGATTTATCCCGAACTTTGCGAACATACTCGCAAGGGCTTTTTTATTCACCGCGCCGTATACGACCGGCGGCTCCTTATAACTGGTGGGCATCGGAAAAGCCGCGCCCGTGTATATCATCTTGACTTTGAAACGGGAGGCGACATCCAGAACGCGGTCTAGAAGAAGCAGTCCGCTCTGCCCCTGGAGCTGGACCTCTCCTTCAAAAAGTATAAGCTCCGGGTTCTTAGAAGCGTAGAAGGTATTTTTAGGCGGCGCCGGTAATTTGGCCACCCCGTTCTCGACCGCCACAGCGTCGAGGGCCAGCATGGGATCTATCTTTATCTCGGCAACCTTGGCCGGTTTCAACCTGGCCCGCAGATACTCGATAACCCCAAGGGCCACGTTTCCCATACCGGGCCAGCCCGCTATCATCACCGGATTTTTAAGCTCGATTTCTTTATAATATTTTATCTCATTCATTAAAGCCCCATCCCCCATAAACCCTTACGGTTATCGCGCGCATTGCGCTGTAACTCCACGAACTTTTCGGCATACTTTACATTCGGCGGAATAGTCAAGGTCTGGGCATATCCTTCTTCCAATATCTTCGCGTTTACGAAAGCTC
>JAGOLR010000093.1 GCA_017993955.1 Candidatus Omnitrophota bacterium | reverse complement strand
GGCAACCTCTGATATATAGGCGAGGACGGTCTTTATATCCGCACCCTTAAAGTTCACCGTCACATTTCCCGGGGAAGTAGCGGGAGTGGAGTCGGCATCTTCCGAAGTAGTTGACACACTGGTCTCAGCCACGCTCGCTCCTGTCTTCTGCATAGCCACACTAGGGGTTGCTGACGAAGAAGCTCCAGACGGTATTGAGACCCAATCGGTATCCTGGACATTCGCCTCATCGGCGCAATAGCCCGGATAGCCCGAAAAAGATAAAGCCAAAACTAAGATCATAAAAATACGGGATATCTTATAGTTCACTGTAATGCTCCTCCTTCTTCACCGGAAAATGTGATCGCATACTCTTTGCCGCCTATGGTAAGTACAACTGATTTAGCTTCTATCTTTATGACTTTTACTATGCCGATGCCATCGCCTTGTTTTAGAAGTTCTCCATTTAAAGCGGCGACCCTCTTGCCGTTAGCGCCTACGGCTATCCCTTCAAGTTTTATATCGGCTATGGAAGCGACGTCTTCAAGATTGATTCTGGCGGAGGTCCTGCCTTGCCCGATGAGCGGCACAAAAGGATCTCTTTTACCTTTAGGGTCATAGAGATTGCTTTGGCTCTCTACGTCGTTAAGGCTGAAGGCTATCATCAGAGATATGCCTACCATGACGATTATGTTACTTGCCGATATCTTCATTTACCTTTCACCAATACATATGTAGTCAATAGTAGATCCACATCGTGCCTCTTAGGAGTGGATGGATTCCCCTTTATCTCTATGTCCAGGACCTTCATGAAACGGCCTGAAGATTCCAGACTTGACATAAAACGCCCCAATTCATGGAACCCGGACTTCGCGCTTATCTGAATAGGCATCTCTAAATATATCCGCCCCTTCTCCCCTTCGGTCTCTTTGCCGGTAACGGGAGTTATAGCGACTATCCTTACATTTGCGTCCCTGGCCATAGACGCCAGGTTCTCCAGGAGCGCGGGTATCTCTTTTTCGGCCGGCAGCATCTTTACGTACTGCTCGATCTTTTCATCGTAAACCGATATCCCCCGTTCAAGATTACCTATAGTAGACACATCACGCTCTGCCTCTCTAAGATCGGAATCCAATCGCGCTATCTTCTTAAAATTATCTCCCAGAGAAGATAACTGAGGTAAGAGCATCAGGTTAAGATACAATATAAATGCGGCTACGGCCACCAGCGTTATGAGTATGGCCGTCTGCTTCTTATTCTTAGCAAAATCTATGGAAAATTTTCCCATGGAATTATCTGCTATTTTCCTTAAAAATACAGGTTATCCTGAAATTCATAACGTCCTGCCCCTCGACCTTTTCGCTCTTTATAGATCCCAATATTATATCGCTGAATTCATCTGATAAGCCGGGATTTTCTTTCATACTCTTTATCAATTTCCCGACAAGCGCCGCCCCTTGCTCATCCGCGCCGGCCGCATAACCGGATATTATTAGATTTCTGTTAACCGTAAGCTGTTTTATCGGAGGCAGAGCGCCGTCGGCCGAGCCTTTGGTATTCGTCCTGGGTATTATCCTCTCGGTGGCCCTTTCGTCATAGGAAAGGTTCGTAAGCCATATCCCGGGGGTCATAGAGTCGCTTAAGTCGCTCAGCTTTCTTGCCCACGTAGAACGCTTGCCCATTAGTTCGTCTATCGCCGTTATCTTCTTCTTAGTGGCAGAGACCCGCGAACTCAGCTCGTCGAATTTCTGCTTATCGGGTTTTATCGTTGAATATCTTTTCTCCAGATCTGTCAACCTGGCCCTTGCGTAAATACCGGACAAGAAAATGGTTATTTGAGCAATTATCAATATAGCGACCGTTACGACCAATATATATATTACGGGTATCTTCTGGAGGTTCAACTGAGATATCTCAACGCCCTTGAACCGGGGCTCTTTTTTCCTATACTCTTGTGGTAAAAGATTTATCTCTATCATCTTATGGCCAACCCAACCGCTACAGCGTAATGACTTTTAAGTTTCTGCAGCTCAGGAGAATCAAAATTTACAATATTAAACGCCTGAAAGGGGTCCAGACACTCCGGCTTCACGCCAAAGGACTCCTGAAATAGCACGGGCAGGCCATCGATTCCTGAACCGCCTCCCGATATGTATATGTCATCTATATTCCTACCGCACTGATTTTCATAATAACTGCAGGACAATCTGACCTCGTCAAAAAGGTTATTCATAGCGCCTCGGAGAGGGACAAGCGCCTCATCGGGCTTATCCTTTAAGAGCTGCTTCAACTTCTCGATGTCATTGTGATCCACCCCGAAGACCTTTGAGATCGCAAGATTAAAGTCCTTACTACCTATGGAAACATCGCGGACAAGGCGCAGGACCTGACCCTTCAAAATAGCAAGATGAGTTATGTTAGCCCCTATATCCAAAAGTAAAGACGTCCTTTCCTGCGACGCCTTCTGAGAATAATTTTTCAAAAAGGCATTAGCCACCGCGAGGCCATCAACGTCGACCACCCCGATCCCGAACCCTGCCTCGCGCACCGCCTTTACTCTACCCTCGACATAATCCCTCTTTACGGCCACCAACAGAACATCTGACTTGTTATCCTTTGGATACTCCTGCAATACCTGAAAATCGGTCACGCACTCATTTATATTAAAAGGTATATGCTTTTCCGCTTCGAACCTTATAGCCCCGGACATCTCTTCTTTGCTCATTTTAGGCATGGTGAGAAAACGCGTTATCACCGAAGGCCCATAAACCGATATATTTATATCTTTAGAATTCAGTTTTGACGATATAGCCAGTCCTTTCAAAGCCGCGGAGATGTCTTCTTTAGCGCCGGAGGGTATTGCCGCCTTGCCGAGAGCGGTAACTATGGGTTTACCTTCTTCGGTCGAGATCTCGACTATCTTCATCTCGCGGGTACCGATATCCAGGCCTGCGGATATTCTTGACCTGGCCTTTGGCTGGAATCCGAATTGCATTAGATCACCGCCTGATGTGGAAGAAAGATAAAATCATCGAGATAATATTTCGTCATTAATTTATAAAACGGTAGGGATACAGAGATCTCGTAAAACATATTTTATTGTTTTATCTCCTGCCAGGAAGTAACCCTATTTGCGGCAAATACCGGATATACATTCGCGAGGTCAAGGTCATAGTGTATCTTGGCCTGACCGCTATCTACGTTCGAACCGCACACGATAGAGCCGTAAAGCTGCTCCTGGCCTATAAGCTGAACAGTCGCGTTCGGTGCGTATATAGCCCCGGCAAATGCCGCCTGCCCTGCAAGCTTAATAGTGCTTCCGGTAGAATAGAGTAACAGGTTGCGAGGGCGCCCATCCGGAGAAGTATTGACAAGCCCCTGACCCTCTATATTAATATTACCGCCTTCCACATATATACTGGCCGCCCCCGATACATTTATGAGCGCCTGACCGGTAGTGGTTATCGATGTAAAATAATATGTCCCGGCAGGTATGGTCATGGTAACTTCGCTACTTAACGAAATTACCGTACCGGTAAACTGAGTGACCTCCCCAAATTTATCGGTTATGGTGATAGCGCTATTGTTATTATTCAATCTGGCGCTATCCAAAGTTGATTGAGGTATCGGATCTACTGTAAAAGGCGCCTGTAATGTTCCGTAGGAACCGGATACAGGCGGGGTGCTCGTAAAAGGGTAGTCGGGACCGGGGTTCGCATCACCGTTTACATAAGTATTCGACCCCAATGTTATCGAGCCGTTGGTAGCTATGTCTCCGTTCTGGGTGGGCGTCTGCCCGGAGTACGGACCAAGTGCCGAATCATAGCTATCGGTGGTAGCCTGTCCGCTCATGGTGATGCCGTTTAGTGCAAGCACGGCTTTCGAGAAGTTACTCTTCGCGCATGTTATCCTTACCTGTCTTATCGATTTATCGGTATCGGTCCTGGAAGGCACATAACCGGTACAAGTGATAGTGGCTTCGGTCGGAATGCTCGAATCAGTGACCACTGAAACTGTATAATCGCCTATAACCGTGCTTCCGGCGGCCTGAAAAGAGTTGCAATCTATAATTCTTGTAGTGACAGTTCCTTGTGTGGAAGAAGTCCATCCGCTGAATGTACTGCTATTATAATTAAGTTCCCAAAGCGCTCTTTCGATACCCGCCTCGGCCAGGTCCAATGCCGCGGTAGATTTATATATCTTGGCCATCAACTTATACTCGGTGACCACTCTTGATATGAAAGGTATAGTCATTATTATCAAAATAGATGTGACTACAAGCATCGTTATCTCTACGAAACCATTTCTAAAACCGGTATTTTTAAGCATCGGTCAATCCCTCTATTTATTACGCAACCTTATTGTTGTAGTAGGCGTAGCATCGGCGGTGAAGAGACCTGAACCCGTCAATGATAAAGCCGTTTTATTCAGCGGCGCGTATATAGATACGGTATTTATGGTGGAAAGGTTTGTTATCTGGGATAAAGGCGTACCGCCTGAACTGAACGTCAGAGAGGCACAATATTTCGCTATGGGTCTATTCTCGGCGGCTCGGCTACTGGAGGCGTCTTTTTCCACTATACGGTACAGATCGGTGCCCTGCAATCTATACGTAACATAATCGTAGTGGGACCGGATAGAATTACCCTGATTATCAATGGCGGGAAGTTGTAAGACTATGGAATGATCGCCGGTGGTATATGAACCGTGGCTGGGTACGACCTGCGCGGCCCACCTTATATCCCGGGCCATCAGTTCTACCGCTACCCTGGCGTTGGAATAGACATCAAGGATCGTATTACTTATTATCATCGTGCGCCAATAGAAGACATAAAGAGAGAGAGCGGCGGTGATAACTAGAATGGTTATAAGAGATGCTATCTGGAACTCTGCTAATGTAAAGGCCTTTCGTCTTTTTTCCAAACTATTTATTCCTTTTGGCATACGAGAGATACTTAAAAATTATTGCCTGTTTATGCCGTTCCTGGTAACCAAAGTAGCCAGCTTCTTCTGCATAGTACGGCCGGTAACCGAGTTCCAGGTGACCGTAGCGGTCACCCTTCTTATATCACCAGAACCGTATATGCTATCGACCGTAAGAGTGCCTACCGGATTTTTCAAATAAACAAATCCGGAAGACTGGAAAGACGTGCCGAGGCCCAGGATATTATTATAGGACATCCCCCTTATGGCCTCGATCTCTTCCTGAGCGGCTAGAGCGGCTATGGCGCTTTCGCTATTCTGGTTGAGAAAAGAGAATTGCGCATGTATGGCCGAACCGACTGCAAATATACCGAGGGCCAAAACAACAAAAGCTGTCAAGGCGCTAACCAGAGAAGTCCCGGAGTGCTTTGAACAAAACAATTTTGCAAAAATTTTGTAACTATGATATCCAGTCATAATATTATTTATAATATTATACCATATATTTAGAAATGCAAAAGTTTTTTGAATAGCTTTTGAGATCGATCGGTCCGGCCAATGGCTATGTGTAAAAAAATCCGGTTCTTTTGAATGTTTCAAAAGAACCGGATTCGCTTGTCTAGCGCTCAAGCTAGACCGAACATATCGCCAGTTAGGTGGAGATCGTATGACCCGCAGAACTACCGGGACATACAGGAGTGCCATCAACGCCCGGTACCGCATATGTAGCGGTTCCG
>JAGOLR010000092.1 GCA_017993955.1 Candidatus Omnitrophota bacterium | reverse complement strand
TCCTGGATGTGTATAACCGTGCGCCCGTTGCCTTTAAAAAGCTGTTTATCTTTTACATAACCCAGGTATGAAGGAATGACGAAGGTATCGGAATCGTTTTGAAAGGCAGGGATGGTAATTACTGATTGCGTTTCAACTGATGCAATAGAAAAATCTGCAACCACGGCATTCATCATAAAAGAAAAGGCCGTGGCAATAGAGACCAGCCTTTTAATATAACCAAATTTTGATACATACCTTATATTTATTAACATAAATATAGAATATCATATAAATTTGTTAAGTCAATATAAAGTAAGCAACCTTTTTTTGCTTTAACAATACAAAAAAAGTAGCTGACGTTTAAACGTCAGCTACTTTGTGGATAACTGCTTACCGAACTAACTCTGTGGGCTTACTTGCTGCAGCTAGAACACGGCTTAGGGCACGTGTTACATGGCTTTGGACAAGCACAAGGGCAATTGATCCAGTCAGCTACCTGCTGAAAGAAAGAATTGCACGGCGTTGTACATGTCACGCATGGCTTTGCGCATGGCGCAGCACATGGTTTAGGGCATGTGGTGCACTTTCCGCATCCGCAACCGGCAAACGCTGGGGCAACAAGCGCCAAGCTTATCGCCATAATTACTATTAATAGTCCTATTTTCTTCATTTGCCACCTCCTTAGTAGCGGAGTAAAGTATACATGCTAAAGAACTAAAAAACAAGGTCTGGGGGTATTTTTATTCTATTTAAAACAAAAGCGCCATCCGTAAGGATGGCGCTTTTCTGACACTCTTTAAAGAGTGTATAAACTACTTTGCCGCTTCTGCCGCTGGTGCCGCTGCGGGAGCTGCGTGCATTTTGCCGCAACTGCCACAAGGCTTAGCGCAAGGAGCGCAAGGCTTGGGAGGACATGGCTTGCATGGTTCGCAAGAATACCACGGCTTAAGCATGTTCTTCTCTTTGCCTGGTCCCGGGCAAATGGTCTCGCCTACCCTGCAAATAGGATTGACGAAAGTGCATTTCTGGCACGGTCTCTGCATGCAGCTAATCTGGTCGGCCGTCGACTGTAACGGATTGCACGGCCTATCGCAGGTCACGCATGGCTTCGGGCACGGCTTCGGGCAAGTGCTGCAGCTTGAGCATTTGCCACAGCTTGCGAATGCCGGGACTGCGAACATAACAGCCACCGCCACCAATACTACTAATAGTCCAAGTTTCTTCATCTGCCTACCTCCTTTTTGGGTTTGGCTAATATATTATACACTCATAATTATTAAATGACAAGCCCATATTGAATTTTTTCTTTATTAAGACAAAGATAAAAAATTCTGGTATAATTATGTCCAGGTCCTTAAGCGCTAAAGAAATTTTCGGAGAGGTGGCAGAGCGGTTTATCGCACCGGTCTTGAAAACCGGAGTCTCCTTACGGGGACCGGGGGTTCAAATCCCTCCCTCTCCGCCAGATTTTTAAGTGAATCCTCCGTCGAGAGCCAGTATAATTTTAGGCTTGAGTAGAAGGGGATTCGAACTATTAAATGGAGAAAAATATGAAAAAAATATTATTATTTGGTGGTGGATTCATTACAGGGATTGTCGCGGCAATTGTGGTGCTGATGTTGATTGCTGCTAATAATCAACTTAATGATGACTTGCTTGGGTTAACGATATTTCCTGAAAAAGGAGAGTGCATAACAACTGGGGGCGAAATAGAGGTTTTTCAAGTTCTGAAACCAAATATGGCATTGGCAAAGATCGGAGAATTCCCCGATGAGATAATAGTTTTACTTGTTAACTATGATGGGAAATCTTATTATGACGATCAAAAAATCAAAATTTCTACTGGCAAATGTGTGAAGCAAATAGGAACATATCAATACACTACTAAAGATAAATTTATGAAAACTGTTCCAACAGTTGTTATTGACGAATATGATCAAAAAAACAAAAAATAAGTGCGTCTAACAACGCACTCTAGCTGATCAAACCTGAGGTTTTGTCAGCTGAGTTTGAATGTTCGAGCTAAAAGCAATAACACTAAACCATGCGACGCAAAATTCTTTTATGTATGCAAAATTCAAATTTTTACGCCAACGGATAAAGTGAGCGAAATGGTAAAACTTGTTGACCGCATGGGGTTGAAATTAAAAGTTAGGCCAGCGACTAATCGATAAGCAAGATAAAAGTTAAATAACGTAGTCGTAGTAAGGTTCTGATTTTGTTGGTTCTTTGGTTTTTGCGGGTTTATTGAAGATGGGTTCGTCTAGGGCGATTAGCCAACCCATACTACGTTTTCGATGAATTTTTATAAGTAGCTCTATCTCAATGGGTTGTAGGGTTCGCCTGGCGTCCCCTTCTACCCGCCATATTAACTTGCTAATCTCTGCTGTTTTATAAGGCCTGTGCGGGGATTTGAAGCGAGGCCGCGCCAAGCGGATAGCGAGGAAAAGGCCTATGGCCGACAGCGGCCGAGCTGGCGACGGAGGCGGCCTCAGGACGCCGAAGTCGCCAAATCCCTCCCTCTCCGCCATCCTACTTCGCTCAAAGCTTTTCAGCTTTGAGCTTCGTAGAGATTGGCAAAGCAGGATGGTATTTTACGGTCCTACGAAGCCACAGTCATATTTACAGGTGAAGGCGAAGTAGACCCTCTCCGCCATTCTGCTTCGCCAATCAATGAGCAAAACTCAGGTATGGCTTCGCAGAAATAAAAGTAGAACAGGACAATAAACTACGGGAGATCCTTATGTCATTGGTCATTCTCGTAAAATCCGCACTGGTATTATTCGCCATAGTAAACCCCATCGGCAGCATACCTATATTCCTTCAACTTACCGACAAGATGGCCCCGGAATCAAGGCGGCAGGTGTTTAAAACGGCCGTTCTTACATCAGTAGCTATATTATTCCTCTTTATCCTCGTAGGAAAATGGGTGCTCGTATATTTTTTCCGCATTCAGTTACCCGATCTTATCGCGGCGGGAGGGCTCTTGCTTTTACTCATCGCCATAGACCAATTGATATTCGGCGCCCTGGTTAAAGGAGTCCTGGATCAGGACAAGGCCGGCGCCCGCCATATAGGCGCTGTCCCTATGGCCTGCCCGATACTCGCCGGACCGGGGGCCATGATGACCGCTTTCGTAATATTTTCCGAACAGGGCTTCCTGGTCGCGGCATTTTCTATAATAATAGTGATGGGTATAACCTGGGTGCTTCTGTATTTCATAGACGCGATATACAAAATGCTGGGAGAGGTAGTATGCCTGGTCCTTTCAAAGATATTATGCCTCTTCCTTGCGGCGATAGGCATACGGCTTTTAATGCAGGGTCTATCCTACTATTTTGCGAAATAATACTAACGGGAAGAGAGTTATATAGGCTGGTTACCCGATCAGGCGTTCGATAGTATTGAGTAGGCCTTCCGAAGTAAATTCACTCTTCAGTATATAGGCATCGGCACCGGCTTCCAGGCCGCGGCGTTTGTCTGCATCGCTTTCGCGCGTTGTAACTATTATTACAGGCACGTCTTTATAAAGTTTGTCTTTCTTCAATCTCTCCGTGAGCTCAAAACCGTCCATCCTGGGCATGAGTACGTCCGTTATTACAAGGTCGAATGTCTCCTGGCTGGAACGCTCAAGGGCCTCCTTACCGTCGCGCGCTATTACTACGGAATAACCCACTGATTCCAATATATTCTTCTCCAGCATTGCCGTGGTCAGTATATCCTCGGCAAGTAGTATAGATTTTTTCTTCTTGGCCTTTACCTGCGCCTTTGGGGCAGAGGCGATGCGTCTTATCACCACTCCCTCCGCCGTATCTATTATATAAGGGATATCGAGTATCAGTATCACCTTTCCATCACCCAAGATCGTAGCTCCTGAAATATTTTTCACCTCTTTTAACGGATCACCGATAGGTTTGGATATTATCTCCTGTCTGCCTCTTAGTTGATCGACCAAGAGCCCTATCTTCTTCTCCACCGACTGGACTATCACAACGGGAAGATTATGTTTCTCTGTTATGCCTTTACGCGGGAGGCCGAATATGTCGCCGAGTCTTACCAGAGGCAGTATCTGGCCGCGAACAGTTATCGCGTCTTTAGACTCTACGGTCTTTATGTCTTCGGGGCCTATCCTTAGAGTCTCCACCACCGTATCCACCGGTATGGCAAAAGTCTCGCTTCCGGCGCTCACAAGCAGGCTTTCCGTTATGGCAAGAGTAAGCGGAAGCCTCAATATAAAGCGGGTACCTCTGCCCTTTTCCGACAGGACCTCTACCATACCTTTTAATCCTGCGATGGCATCCCTGACCACATCAAGTCCCACGCCTCTGCCGGAAGTCTCAGTCACTTCATCCGCAGTACTGAAACCGGGCGTAAAGAGTAGCTGATATATCTGCTCGTCTGTAAGGCTATTCACCTTGTCTTTGGCAACCAGATTCTTTTTAACCGCTTCGGCCTTCACCTTTTCGGTATCCACGCCTGAACCGTCATCCGATATCTCTATCATGACATGCGACCCTTCGCGGAATGCCGATAACGTTAAAGTGCCGCGGCCGGGCTTCCCTTCTTTTTCTCTTTCAGGCGGCGTCTCTATGCCGTGGTCTACGGCATTTCTTAATATATGCATAAGCGGATCTTTTAGCTGGTCAAGTATGGCCCTGTCAAGATGGGTCTCTCCGCCTTTTATCAGAAACTCTATATCTTTGCCCTTCTCGTCGGCAAGGTCGCGCATGGCCCGGGGGAATATGTTGAACAAATAAGAAACCGGGACCATCCTTATACGCATCGCCTCTTCCTGCATCTGACGCGAAAGGAAATCTATAGATTCGTTCACCTTGGCCAATTCCTTCATGGCGATCTTGGTAGACTCTCCGGCCGCCTCGCAAAACTCCGCCTTACCGCGCAGTTCTTTTACAAGCTGGTTAAGCCTTATCTTCGATATGAGCATCTCACCGGAGAGGTTGACCATCTTGTTAAGCTTATCTACGTCAACGCGCATGCTATCCTGAGAAGCGGGCGATGATTGGGCTTCTTTGACGGGCCGAGGAGACGATTTCGGCTCTTCTTTTTTTTGTTCCGGAGGCTTCTTTTCTTCTTTTGGTTTCGGCTTGGATTGCGGTGAGGATTTAAATATCTCTTCGGTCTCTTTGCATAACTCGTCTACAAAAGGGCGCTCGATGCCTTTGTCTTCCCATGTTACCTTATCTTCCAGAAGACCTTCGATGGTGTCCAGGCATTTGAAAAGTACGTCAAAATGCGGTTTTTCGAGCATCGCGTCACCGGCCAAAGCGCTCTGCAGACCGCTTTCCATGTGATGCGCAAGATCGGCGATGCGCTTATAGCCCATCATGGCGGAAGCGCCTTTTATAGTGTGCGCCTCTCGCATCATCTCTTCCAGGAGCTTCTTATCTTGCGGAGCCTTTTCGAGATCTATCAGACCTAGATTGAGCTTCTGTATATGCTCGCGCGTCTCGGCTTTATATGTATCTATGAATTTTGACCTGTCGAACATATATTACCTTAATGTAGACATCATACCTTTTAGGGTATTGGCCAGCTCTGTCAACTGCTTCGCCGCGGCCTGTGACTGTTGCGCCCCTGCCGCGATCTGCTTCATGGCATCGTCTATATTGGTCATGGCATCCGCTATCTGCTTTGAGCCTGATATCTGTTGCGCGGTGGACATGGTTATCTC
>JAGOLR010000091.1 GCA_017993955.1 Candidatus Omnitrophota bacterium | reverse complement strand
CTCAAAGAGAGGCCGAGGCGGCCTTCGGAAATCCGGATGTTTATATAGAAAAGTACATCGAACGTCCGCGGCATATAGAGATACAAGTGCTGGGAGACTCTCACGGACATATAATACATTTGGGTGAACGCGATTGCACGATACAGCGGCGCCACCAAAAACTTATCGAAGAGACCCCATCGCCCGCCCTGGATCCGAAACTGCGCAAGCGCATGGGTGAGGCCGCGGTAAAATGCGCAAAATCTATAGGTTATATCAATGCGGGTACTATAGAGTTCCTTCTGGACGATAAAGGGGCTTTCTACTTCATGGAGATGAATACACGAATACAGGTAGAGCATCCTATAACAGAGATGGTAACCGGCGTAGATCTGGTAAAAGAGCAAATTAAGATAGCCGCCGGCGAGCGCATAAAGATAAAACAGGAGGATGTCGAGTTTAAGGGTAGCGCGATAGAATGCCGGATAAACGCCGAAGACCCGGATAACGACTTCATGCCCAGCCCCGGGAAAATTAACGTATTTAACTCCCCAGGCGGACGCGGCGTCCGGCTCGATACCCACGCATACCCAGGTTACGAAATATCTCCTTATTACGATTCCATGATAGGAAAACTCATATCATTCGGCCGTGATAGAAACGAGGCCATAAATATCTGCAGACGGGCCCTGGACGAATTTATCATAGAACCGATAAAGACCACGATACCGTTCCATCGCCACGTCATGAACAACCCCGCATTTTTAAGGGGCAAATTTGCTACGGATTTTGTCGAAAAATTATTTGAGAAATCCGAATAATCCTTCGGGAGGTTTTAAAATGACTAACGATTCTTTTCACAAAGACAGGAGTACCGATCTTGGCGCTGTCCGGATCAACAATGAAGCCATAGCTACAATAGCCTCAGTGGCTGCCATGGAGATAAAAGGCGTGCGCCATATGGGCGGTGGAATCGGAAGGACATTATATGAGGTATTATTCAGACGCGCCTGCTCTAAAGGGGTAAGGATAGAGATGGGGGATTCCGAATCGAAGCTTACCGTGTCCATAGTAGTGGATTACGGAGTAGATATACCGAGGATAGCCGATGAAGTCCAGGAAAATGTCAAACGTGCCGTCGAGAGGATGGCGGGACTCGTTCTTTCCGAAGTGGACGTCATAATAGAAGGCGTATACGCAGCCAGTATAGCCGAAAAGAAGCCTCGCAGCTAATAACATAAAATTTTTACTTAGGAGGAGTGTATGCGCATCATAAGCGGTTTGACCCTGTTCTTTTATACTTTGGTCTTCCTGATAATAGGAGGTTTTTTCATAACGATATCATTAAACGTGTTACCGCAGGAAGCGATAACCGAAACAATCGAGGCCATCTATGCCACGCCTAATATAAAAATGATCATGGGATTCACGGGCGTTCTTTTGATATTCATAAGTGTCATGGTGGTGCAACTTACGGTAGGCAAGCTCCAGAGGGAAAGAACGATCGCTTTTGAGAATCCTGACGGCCAGGTCACTATATCCCTGACGGCGATCGAGGATTTCATAAAGAGGGCAATAAAACAGATGCCGGAAGTTAAAGAGCTTAAGCCGAATGTCCGAGCCGGAAAAAAAGGCATATCAATAGTCAACCGCGTGGTCCTATTCTCCGATATAAACATACCGGAAACTACAGAGAAGATACAGAATGTGGTTAAGACAAGGGTCTTGGACATGTTGGGCGTGGACGAACCGGTTATGATACGGGTCCATGTGGTGAAGATAGTCCACAAAGAGGAGGCCCAGAAAGATAAGGCCAAAGAGGACAAGGGGTCGTCTTTCAGGGGAAGCATAGAATACGGTAATTTCTAAAAAATTAAACAAGGAGGCATGCTGAAATGGAAAGAGTCGGTGTATTGACTGGGGGCGGTGATTGCCCGGGATTGAATGCTGTGATAAGGGCTGTCGTACGAAAGGCCTTGCTTAACAATATTAAAGTTGTCGGGATAAAGAATGGATGGAAAGGGCTTGTGGACATAGACACAGTAGATTTGGATCTGGCTTCGGTATCCGGAATATTGCCGAAGGGCGGTACCATACTCGGTACATCCAGGACCAACCCTTATAAGAAACCGGACGATTTACAGAAGGTCATATCCAACTATAAAAAGCTGAAACTGGACGCCCTGATAGCCATAGGAGGCGAAGACACCCTCGGAGTCGCTAATAAGCTCGTAAAGGAAGGGCAGGGGTTAAATGTGGTAGGCGTCCCTAAGACTATAGATAATGATCTAAACGCGACAGACTATACCTTCGGCTTCGACACAGCGGTAAATATAGCCATGGAAGCGATAGACAGGCTCCACACAACCGCGGAGAGCCATCATAGGATAATGGTTGTTGAGATCATGGGGCGGCATGCGGGTTGGATCGCGCTGCACGCAGGACTCGCCTCAGGGGCTGACGTAATATTAATACCCGAGGTGCCTATAAACCTTGACGAGGTATGCGATATCCTGAAGAAACGGCAGTCGCGCGGAAAGCAGTTCTCCATCATAGCCGTAGCTGAAGGTGCGCAGTTTGCCAAGGGTTCCGTTGTTACAAAAGAGGAAAAACTGGATGCATTCGGTCACGTGATATTAGGCGGTATAGGCGAGACCCTTGCCCAGGAGATCGAAAAGCGTACGAAATTTGAGACTCGAGTGACCGTCCTCGGACACGTCCAGAGAGGCGGGTCGCCCACGGCATTCGACAGGGTCCTCGGCACAAGGTTCGGGGTCAAGGCGATGGAACTGGTATTGGCCAAAAAATGGGGATATATGGCAAGCCTTCACGGCACCGAGATTGTAGAGGTGCCTCTTCAGGACGCGGTCGGCACGCTAAAAACCGTGGATCTTAAATTTTACGAAATGGCGAAAGCCTTTTTCGGATGATATATGGAAGATAAAATAAAACGAATAATACTAGACAGTATTAAAGCGAAAGAGGAGCTCCTATCCTCCTCCTTAGATGACATAGCCAAAGCGTCTAGCTTCATCGTAGATTCTATTAAAGGCGGCGGTAAATTGATTATTTTCGGTAATGGCGGCAGTGCCGCGGATAGTCAACATATGGCCGCTGAACTTGTCGGCAGATTCAAGAAAGAGAGGAGGCCTTGGCCCGCTATTGCGCTCACCACCAATACCTCGACGCTTACCGCGGTAGCCAATGACTACTCATATAACGATGTATTTGCCAGACAGTTATCCGCTTTAGGCAAACGCGGTGATGTCGCGCTCGGCATATCGACAAGCGGGAACTCAATGAATGTGGTCGAGGCACTAAAGACGGCAAAGGCGATGGGTATTAAAACCATAGGGTTGACCGGTAGTCCGGGAGGCAAGCTTCTCCCCGAATGCGATATCGCTATAAAAGTACCTGCAAAAGATACGCCCCGAATACAGGAATGCCACCTTCTCTTGGTGCATATTATTTGCGAGATTGTAGAAAACGCGTTGACCTAAAAATATGTCAAAGATAAAAAGCCTTTCTGAATTAAAAAGCGAGCTTAAAAGATCCAGGCGCCATGGTTTGAAGACAGTGTTCACCAACGGTTGTTTCGACATACTCCACCTTGGCCATATAGATTATCTGGAAAGGGCCAAAAAACTGGGGGATATACTGATAGTTGGATTGAATAGCGATGGATCTGTTAAAAAGCTTAAAGGTCCCTCACGGCCTATAAATTCTCAGAAAGCCAGGGCCAGGATGCTTGCCGCGCTCGAATGCGTAGATTTTGTAACGATATTTAATGAAGAGACCCCTGCGAAAGTAATTAAAAATCTATGCCCGGATGTCCTGGTAAAAGGAGGCGACTGGAAGGTCAAAGATATTGTTGGGAGCGATTTCGTAGTCTCGATGGGGGGACGGGTGGTGAGCTTGAAATTTGTTAAGGGTTATTCGACTACCGGACTTATCAAGAAGATGACATCTTCTTAGGCGCCATGCTATGAAAGACAAGATAATGCGAATAGTCGATGCCAATTTGAACCGCTCCAGGGAAGGGCTCAGGGTCTGCGAGGATATTGCCCGCTTTGCGCTAAGCTCGGAAACCTCCACGAAAGAATTGCGCAGTATCCGCCACAGCATATCGGCTATAGCAAAGCGCTTTGAGTCTCAATTGGGATCGGTGGCCGGTTCAAGAGACGCCGTAGAGGATATAGGCCGCTCTTCGAGGATGAAAGGCGGAATCAAGCGCGGTTCCTTGCGGGATGTCCTTATATCAAACATGGAGCGCTCTAAAGAATCTTTGCGAGTCCTTGAGGAGTTTTTCAAAATCATTGAACCGTCTGCGTCGAAAAGGTTTTCCAGACTTAGATTTAAGGTTTACGATGTCGAAAAGAATATCTTGCGCAAAATCGATTCTTTGCGTAATAGTTGATGGCTCTTTACTTTCGGGAAAAAGATTGGTCAATACGGCTTATCTTGCCGCGGCTGCCGGTGCCGACCTGATACAATACCGCGATAAGTCTGCTGCCGCAACCGAAATGACCGAAAGAGCGATAAAGATAAAGAAGGTTTTAAAACGCCTTGGCGTACCGTTGATAATAAACGACAGGGTAGAGGTAGCTTTAGCCTCCGGCGCTAGCGGAATACATATCGGACAGGCCGACCCCGATGCTTCTTTGGTGCGTAAACTATGCCCGGGCTTAATTCTCGGCATCTCAGCATCGACTCTTCAAGAAGCCTCGTTGGCCAAGAAAAGCGGCGCCGATTATATCGGGATAGGCCCGGTATTCGCCACGCCCATAAAACCGAAAGATAGGACGGTGTCCGTCAAGATGTTGAAGAATTTAAGTTCTTTGGGCCTTCCATTGATTCTTATCGGCGGTATAACGCGCCATAATGTCGAAAGGCTTCTAGAGAAAGGTTTTAATAAAATAGCTGTCATACGCTCTATCTGTATGGCGGACGATCCATACATGGCCGCAAAAGAACTGAAAGACATTTTAAATATATGACGCAACTACAGCTAGCCAGGTCGGGGAAGATAACCGACCTTGTAAAAAATATTTCACGATCGGAGAATATCCCGCCCGAGGTTATTGCTAAGGGTATTGCCGAAGGCCATATAGTTATACCAAACAACAAACTTCGCAAGATAACGCAACCTTGCGCTATAGGTAAAGGCCTTTCCACTAAGATAAATGCGAACATCGGAACGTCGAAAGATTCTTCGAATATACAGCTCGAGCTCCAGAAGATGAGGATCGCGATAGATCTCGGATCCGACACGATCATGGATCTTTCAACCGGACCGAAGTTTATAGAGACTCGTAGGGCCATCTTGAAATCGTGTAAGGTCCCGGTCGGCACTGTACCTATATACGAGATAATGATAAACGCCTCGGTGGAGCATAAGAATATTAAAGATATCGGGGCAGAAGAGATGTTCCAAGTACTTGAATCTCAGGCCAAAGACGGAGTAGATTTTTTCACCATACATGCGGGGGTGACAAAAAATGTGCTGGATGCCTTGCATAAGTCCCGTAGAGTATTGGATATCGTAAGCCGCGGTGGCGCATTTTTAGCTCAGTGGATGATCGCAAACGGCCGCGAAAACCCGTTTTACCAATACTTCGAACGCGTTATCGACATAGCCTATCGCTATGATATAACCTTAAGCCTGGGAGACGGGCTGCGACCGGGTTCCATAGCGGATGCTACCGACAGACCGCAGATAATGGAACTCATAACTTT
>JAGOLR010000090.1 GCA_017993955.1 Candidatus Omnitrophota bacterium | reverse complement strand
AACGAGAAATCCGTATCCGATTATAAGGGAGGCAAAAAGAACGCCTTCACCTTTCTCGTTGGTCAGGTGATGAAGGAGACTAAGGGTAAGGCAAGTCCCGCTTTGGTTAACGAGATACTTAAAAAATTACTGGGTAGCTAATGAAGCGCTTTTCTTTTACAAAAAGATTCTGGATAATAACACTCTTTATTTTAGTGGCGTTGGTATCGTCGATCGCCGTCGCCGCCATTTCAGACAAGAGCTCAATCGCCAAGAAAAAAGAGGCGGCCGAGCTTTATAACCAGGTGGAGCTATTTGCCGAAGCTATATCAATCATAAGAAGCGAATATGTCGACGAGGTCGAGGCAAAGAAGATGATATACGGCGCGATGAGGGGTATGCTTGAATCGCTGGACGACTTCAGCCAATTCATGGACCCTGATGAGTATGATGAGATAAGGCTCGAGACCAAAGGGGAGTTTGGAGGCCTAGGCATAGAGATAGGGATAAGGGATGGCATACTTACCGTGATAGCTCCCATATCGGATACGCCGGCCGAGGCCGCCGGCATAAAGGCCGGAGATAAGATAGTCAAGATAGACGGAAAGATCACCAAAAGCATACAGCTTTCGGAAGCCGTGAAGTCTATGCGCGGGAAACCAGGTACGGCAGTTACCCTTACGATATGGCGCGAAAAAGAAGGCAAGGTTTTTGATGTTACCATAAAAAGGGCTACTATAACGGTTCATAGCGTGAAGAAAGCCGAGATTATAGAAGATAAGATCGGCTATATAAAGCTTATAGAGTTCCAGGAGAATACTCCTGTCGATCTCGATGCGGCCCTGGCCAAGCTGGAATCGCAGGGTATCGATGCCTTGATAATGGACCTGAGAAATAATCCCGGCGGACTTTTAGATACAGCGGTAGACGTCTCAGAGAGGTTTCTTCCCAAAGATGCGGTTATAGTGTCTATAAAGTCTCGCGATAAGTCCGAAGACGTTACCTTTAAATCGGGAGGCCGGTTTGCGCATCTTAGTTATCCGATGGTTGTTCTTGTAAACGAAGGATCGGCCAGCGGGTCTGAGATAGTCGCAGGCGCGGTCCAGGACAACGGGCGAGGTCTGATATTGGGGACCAAGACGTTCGGCAAGGCGTCTGTCCAGACAGTGATACCGTTAAAGGACGGTTCGGCCGCAAGACTTACCACTGCTTCTTACCTTACCCCTCAGGGTAAACTGATAAGAGGGCAGGGCATAATACCTGATATTGTCGTAGAAAAAGACGACGGCAATAAAAAGAAATCGGATATATTCGAAAAACTGGGGGATGGCAAGGATGGTGTTCCACCCGCCGGTATTGTCCTCGAAAAAGAGAAAAAGCTTGAGCCGGAAAAGGAAGGCGAAAAGGTCGCTGCGGAAGACGGAGGCGATGAGCATGATAAAGATAAGCCCGATCTGCAGCTGGAAGCGGCTATAAAGAAGATAAAAGAGATGAAGGCAGGTATAAGTGGCAAAGAGTAAGACCCCTAAAAGACGCTCCTCAGGCGGAAGGCGCCGGTCTTCCGGCAACAACCAGGGCGCTCCTGCGTTCCTTTGGGTTGTAGGGGCGGTGTTTCTAGCCATGTTCTATATATACTGGCAGAATGCGGGTGTGGTCAATAAGACTGATATCCTGGAAAAAAAGTTAAAGCCAACCCTGCAGGGTTTTCAGATAAAGGACAAAGATCTTTCCGGCCAAAGGACGGAGAAGCGGCAGCTGGATAATAAAAAATACGTTCACAAGGAAAAGGTGTATGCCGCCCCGAAGGACTTCTCTTTCAATAAGTTCGAGGCGACTTTGAAGAAAGATCTCGACAAGTCGGGTTTTAAGATAGCAAGGTCCGGTAAAGTGGTTACCGGGGAAGCGGAGGAATATCGCACCACGATAAAATACGATAAGTATGACGTTATGGACTTAAGTGTAGTAAAGCCCAAGTCCGTTGCGGTCATGCCTCCTCCGGATATCAAGCGTTATAAAAGGCCTAAAGTGGCTATAGTCCTCGATGATTTCGGTTATAATATGGGTAATTTTGAACTGCTTTCAGATATCAAAGAACCTATAACATTGTCGATATTGCCGGGTCTTCGATATTCTACCGATATAGCCAGGCAGGCAAGGGCTAATGGTTATGAGGTAATATTACACCTGCCTCTTGAGTCGGAGAGGTCGGATATACCGGAAGAGGCGGATACGATACGTTTCGGAATGAGCCAGGGTGCGATAAACCAAAGGCTCTCGAAAGAATTGAAGACCATACCCGGGGCAGTCGGGGTTTCCAATCACCAGGGATCAAAATCCACAGCTGAACGCGAGACCATGTCCCCGATATTCAGCTATTTAAAAAGGAATGACCTCTTCTTTTTTGACAGCATGACTTCGGCAAAATCGGTATGCAGGGAAGTCGCAGGGGAAGTAGGCATACCATATGCCAGACGCGACGTATTTATCGATAATTCGAGTGATCCGGAGGCGATCGAGGCTCAGCTTGAGTCTTTAAAAAAGATCGCGTTGAAAAAAGGACGGGCCGTAGCGATCGGTCACGATAGACGCAACACCATACTTGTATTGCGCCGCGTCGTGCCTCAGCTTAAGGCGTGCGGTATAGACGTAGTACCGTTATCGGAGATAGTGAAGTAGATGATCACCTTAGGGATAGAGACATCATGCGATGAGACTAGCGTTTCGGTCACAAACGGCAAAAAGGTATTGGCCAACGTAGTCACATCGAGCGTGAAACTGCATAAAAAATACGGAGGCGTCGTGCCGGAGATAGCCTCCCGTTATCATGTAGAGTATATTATCGAGGTGCTCCATGACGCGCTGTCCAAAAGCGGCAAATCCTTAAAAGACGTAGATCTGATATCCGTTACAAACGGACCCGGGCTTGTGGGAGCCCTGCTTATCGGTATATCGCTTGCTAAATCTCTTAGTCTGAGTCTTGACGTACCGCTCATAGGGGTCAATCATATACTGGCGCATCTATACAGCGCATTTCTTAACGAACCAAGTGAAAGGCCAAGATTTCCTTTTATAGGTCTCGTAGTCTCCGGCGGGCATACGGCGCTTTTTTATTGTGAGGATTTCGACAGGCAGCTTCTTCTGGGACAGACGCAGGACGATGCTGTGGGAGAGGCCTTTGATAAGGTAGCTAAGATATTGTCTCTGGGCTATCCCGGTGGTCCTGTTATAGAGAGAAGGGCGCGCCTTGCTTCTAAAAAAGATGGTATCGTTTTTCCCAAAAGTTATCTAGGTAAAGAGTCGCTGGATTTTAGTTTTAGCGGAATAAAGACGGCGGTGCTGTATCGTGTTCAGAAGCTGCGCAACGCGCAAGCCGCTATAAGCGGTACGGAAGTAAATGAGATTTGCTACGCCTTTCAGGAAGCCGCGCTCGATGTAATTGTAGATAAAGCAATTTTGGCCGGGAAGAGGTATAATGTACATAGTATTGTGGTGGGAGGCGGTGTTGCCGCGAACAAACGTTTGCGTGGGAAGTTTGAAGCTGTTTATAAGTCTCACGGTGTGAGAGCTTATTTTCCCGTATTTACTCATTGCATGGATAACGCGGCTATGATAGGTTATCTGGGTGAAGAGCTTTATAAAAAAGGTTTCAGGTCGGATCTTTTCCTGAGCGCCGAACCAAACCTGGAGGTGGTCAATTGTTGAATTTTTGGGTAATTACATTCAGATTATTTCTGTCCGCTTTTTTAAGCGGTGCGATAGGTTTTGAACGGGAATTCCATGGCCGCGCGGCCGGATTCAGGACGCATATACTTTTGTGTGTGGGTTCTACCCTGGTCATGCTGACCTCCATACATATATTTGACATTTATATCAGCAAGGTCCCTATCGATCCAGCCAGGATAGCGGCAGGGGTTATAACCGGTATAGGATTTCTCGGGGCCGGTACGATAATGCACTCAAGGTCCTCCATCAGGGGGCTTACCACGGCGGCAAGTTTATGGGTGGTGGCAGGTATAGGCCTTGCCGTTGGGTCAGGGCTTTATTACGGGGCTGTCCTTACTACGATCCTTACGATAGTAGCTCTGATGTTTTTTGGCAGGTTGGAGCACGCCATCATCAGGAAGGATTGGTATAGGACTATAGCCATTGAGGCGAAAGACAGCGTAGACCAACTAAAAGCTATACGGCAGGTATTGGATGAATATCACATAAGCATTACCGATTACGAGATTGACAGGAGTCAGAGTAGTTCCGGTATGCTGTTTAAGGTCGGAGTCAGGCTTCACAGTATGAAGATGTCCAACCAGCTTATAGAAGACATAGGAAGATTACAGGGCGTAGATTCCGTAAAATGGGAGGTGGAATAAAATAGATGTTCAGGGATATATCGCGTACCTTCGGAAAGGAGGCGGATATGGTAGGGAAAAGGGATAAGAGACAGGAAGCGGAAAGAGTGCTCGATGTCGATGCCTCGATGCAAGGGTCTTTGGTATTTAAGGATCCGGTCAATCTGCGTATAAACGGCAGGTTCGAAGGGACCCTGGATACAAAAGGGAGCCTTATGATCGGGGAGAATGCCTCGGTCGATGCCGACATATCGGGAGACTCTATCGTGATAGCCGGCAGGGTCAACGGGAATATTCGCGCCTCAAAGGAACTTAAGCTTATAGCGCCGGCGCATGTGGTAGGAGAACTGAGTACACCTATATTGTCTGTAGCGGAAGGCGCGGTTATTGACGGCATGGTCAGGATGGTCACCAAGAAGGATCCGGAGTTCCCGGGTTCTCTGCGTTCTACCATGACCCCGGAAGAGCTTTCCAAGTATCTGGAGATAGAGGTGAATATGATACTCGACTGGGTCAATTCCGGGAAACTTCCGGGCATACGCGATGGCAATGCCTGGCGTTTTGAGCGCAACAAGATAGACGAGTGGGTGGCGGCAGGTAAGATAAAATAACTGCGTTTATTGGGTTCATGGAGTTTGTTGCGTTTATTGGGTTCGCAAAACCCCGATAAACACAATGAACCCAACGAACGCAATGAACTCAACAAACGTTTTATTGTTTCTATCGAGAGGCAAAAACGATGCCTGAAAAACTGATGACGATCCGCGACGTAGCGGAATATTTGCAGATATCGGAAGACGAAGTGAAGCGCCTTGTGGACGACGGAGAAATAATGGCCTACAAGATAGGGGGCACCTTCCTGCGCTTTAGGAAAGAGCAGATAGATGCCGTCAAGGCGGAGATAGACGAATTTGAGTCCAAAGAGCCCGATCATTCGCGCGAAGTCCACGACCCGAAGGCAAGGCGTATTCACACTTATTCTAAACTCGAAACCGAGATAAAGAGAAAAGAGCCGTCGGTCAGGCAGTATGACTATACTTTTTTTGAGCGCATACGGGATTTTTTCTATTTCCATGACTTCTACATAGTATCTTTCATCATCATAGGTGTTTTGATATATTTTATTTTTAAATAGAAGGACTGTCATTGCGAGCTCGAGCGGCAGCGAGAGCGAAGCAATCTATGTTTTAGATTGCTTCGTCGGTCAAAACGAAATCGGTTACCTTCTCGCAATGACAATAGTTTGTTATGGCTGAACGCATAACCAAAACTCTTAAATCTTACAAGACCGGCAAGATCACAATGGCAAAAGCGCTTTCTTGCCTGAAAGAGCTTCCGTATCGGGATCTCGGTTTTGCCAAAGTGGACCATCACAGGGCTATGCGCCGGGGATTTCCGGAGGTCATATTCGGTAAAGGTAAGACCGTTGCCCATACGGTGAAGATAGCAAGAGAGATATTATCTCACGACGGGATACTGCTCATAACAAGGACCTCGAAAGAAGTTTATAAA
>JAGOLR010000089.1 GCA_017993955.1 Candidatus Omnitrophota bacterium | reverse complement strand
ATATGGGTAAGAAGATGACTCGTATAGGATTTTTGGCATTGATGGAATTCGGCAGAAGTTCTTCCGACGAGGTACTGCCCCACGAAAATACATTAAAGGCTCCCAAAGAGGATAGATTGGCTCTAATGAGAGAGGTGAAGGCTAATCTTAGCCCTATATTTGTTTTATTCGATGATCCGTCCGGAAGGATCACCCCATTTATTAAGAGCTATATATCCCTCAACAAACCTTTTATCAATATAAAATGGGACGGAGAGATACACAAACTCTGGCGCCTGGATGACAGGTCCGGGATAAAAAAGATAGCTGACAATATGCGCAGGGCCAAGCTCTTTATAGCAGACGGTCATCACCGTTTTGAGACCGCTAAAAACTTTGCCCGGGAAATCGCCGCAACCGACCTTCCGGAAGCGCTAAAAGAAGCCTCGAGATCATTGATGGTCTATTTTGTTGAGTCCGACGAGAAGATGCTTACGGTCCTGCCGGCGCATAGGCTGGTTAAAGATGTCCGCGGCTTGGGTAGGGAGGAGATAGCGGACAGGCTTTCCGAATATTTTTTCATCGAAAGGTCGCCGAGCCTGAAGGCCATGATGAAACGTCTTGCGTCTCTTGCGGGAAAGTACGTTTTTGGAATGTATATGGGAGGCAAAGTTTACTACGTTCTGCGCATCAAGGATCCCAGACAATCCGATCGCGTGATAAAAGATAAACCGCTTGAGTGGAAGAGACTGGATGTTTCCATACTTCACCTATTCGTATTCCAGCATGTTCTGGGTGTCCGTGATACCGACGACAATATAGAATTTGTAAAAGACCCGGAAGAGACCGCGTCGTTAGTGGATAAGAAGGTATTCCCGCTAGCCTTTTTTCTTAATCCCACAAGACCTTCTCAGGTGAAGAGGATAGCAAAGCTTGGCGAAAAAATGCCCCGCAAAGCTACGTATTTCTATCCGAAACAGCTATCAGGGTTCGTTGTCAATAAGTTTTGATCTTTCTGGCAGCGCCCCGAGTCGTATTTAAGAAAAAAATAGACAGTTAAATAATATATGGTAACATAAATATGGTTGAATTTTTCGCCTTAGCGGATAGCGAAACCTTTGTATTCCCCTTCGCTTGCCGGGGCCTCGGATTAGGCATCCTCGGCCCCTGTGAAATTTTTTCGATGATAAAGCCTAAATCGCCATAAGGTCCAGATTTTGACATAGCAAAATCTGGACAATCCCATAGCTATGGTGAAACCCAAAATTTGCTATGTAAAATTTTGGGCAAGGTATCGAAAAAATAACAGTCGCTTCGGGGAACACAAAGGTTCCGCCTGTGATAAAGTGAAAAAATTTCCAGTAGGAGCGATTGAATTTTTGCCTCGCTTAGAAGGGCCCCCGACGGGTCGGTATTGACGGGGGTCTTAAATCCAAATTTTTACAAAGAAAAATATGGATTTACGAAGCTGAATTTCCCTTTGGGAAATTCGCGTCCCCCGGAATACCGACCCGGAGAGGGGGCTAGTTCGAATGCAAAAATTAATAAGAGGATTTGATGGCTGAGAATACGTTGCAAGAAATAAAGAACGCCCTGATGGCAGGGGACAGGCAGGCTGTGGCATCTTTGACCAAGCGCGCGCTTGATGAAGGCATAGCCATAAAGGATATCCTGGACAACGGCCTCATTGCTGGGATGGAGATTATAGGTAAAAAATTCAAAGCGAGCGAGATATTTATACCCGAAGTTCTTATATCCGCCAAAGCCATGCACGCCGGCATGGATATATTGAAACCCCATTTTCTGAAATCCGGAATAAAACCTTTGGGCACCGTAGTTATAGGCACGGTCAAAGGAGACCTTCACGACATCGGTAAGAATATTGTGAGCATGATGCTGAAAGGCTCGTGTTTTGATGTACACGATCTCGGTATAGACGTACCGGTCGAGAAGTTTGTGGAGGCAGCCCATAAGGAAGGGGCCCAGATAATAGCGATGTCATCGCTTCTTACTACCTCAATGAACGCGATGAGGGATACCGTAAACGCTCTTAAGAAGGCCGGTATGTCTGAGAAGGTAAAGGTTATGGTGGGCGGTGCTCCGATAACGGAAGATTTCGCATCATCTATAGGCGCTGACGGATATGCTAAGGACGCCGCGTCGGCTGTAGATAAGGCGAAAGAATTGTTAAAGAAGTCTTAAAAACCCGTACAAACGAGGCATAACGATGTCATTTTTCCCCAGAAAACCCAAATATACTATCGTGAAGGTGTCCAAGAATAAGAAGCAGGACATCCCGGACGATATATGGGACAGGTGCGAGGAATGCCGCGAGCTTATATACCACAAAAAACTCGAAGAAAACCTCGAGGTGTGTCCTAAGTGCAATTTTCATTTTACGCTGGGTGCTCATGAACGCGTGAAGATGTTGCTCGATGAGGGCAGTTTCAAGGAGATGGACGCCGAAATGGAATCTTTGGATCCCCTGGAGTTCTCGGGTCCTAAGACATATAAAGAAAAGTTAAAAAAAGATCAGGAAGTCACTAAATTAAAAGAAGCCGTTTTAACAGGCGAAGGCACTATAGACAAGAAGCCCGTGGTTTTTGGGGTAACGGATTCCCGTTTCATCATGGGTTCCATGGGATCTGTAGTGGGGGAGAAGCTTACCCGAGCCATAGAAAGGGCAACCCAGAAAAAGCTTCCCGTGGTCATAGTGTCCGGTTCTGGCGGCGGGGCCAGGATGTACGAGGGATTGTATTCTCTTATGCAGATGGCCAAGACATCCGCAGCCCTTGCCCGACATCACGATGCCGGGTGCCTTTTTATATCTGTGCTTACCAACCCTACGATGGCCGGAATAATGGCAAGCTTTGCCTCTCTGGGGGATATAATAGTGGCCGAGCCGAAAGCGCTCATAGGCTTTACCGGTCCGAGGGTCATAGAACAGACTATACGGCAGAAATTACCTCCCGGGTTCCAGCGTTCGGAATTCCTCGTAAACCACGGACTCATAGATATGGTATCGCACCGCAAGAACCTGAAAGAGACCCTGTCAAAATTGCTGGATTATCTGGCCCCTTCCTCAAGATCTTAGTTTTAAGTTCTAATTTTGTATTGATTCTTTTTCTTATTATGATAGAATATACACCCTATGGCACAAGTAAGTTTAAATAACGTATCCAAACTCTTTAGCGGTAATGTCTGGGCTATCAAGGATATAAACCTGGGCATAGAGAATAAAGAGTTCATAGTCTTTGTCGGGCCTTCCGGTTGCGGGAAATCTACCACTTTGAGGATAATAGCCGGGCTGGAGGATGCCACCGGCGGAGATGTTTATATAGGCAATCAGCGAGTCAATAATGTCCCTCCGAAAGACCGGAATATCGCCATGGTCTTTCAGAATTACGCTTTATACCCTCACATGAGTGTCTATGAGAATATGTCATTTGGTCTGCGCCTCAAAAAATATCCTAAAGCGGAGATAGATGCGCGTGTTAAAGAAGCTGCCACCATATTGAGCATAGAAAAACTCCTGCACAGAAAGCCGCGGGAGCTCTCCGGCGGACAGAGACAGCGTGTGGCAGTAGGCAGGGCCATAGTAAGGAAGCCCTTGGTCTTTTTGTTTGACGAGCCGCTTTCCAATCTCGACGCAAAGATGCGAGTTCAGATGCGCACCGAGATAAAGAAGCTGCATATAAAACTTCAGACCACTATGATATACGTTACCCACGACCAATCTGAGGCTATGACTTTAGGCGACAGGATAGTAGTTATGAAGGACGGATGTATCCAGCAGATAGCCGATCCGATAACGCTTTACGATAAGCCTATAAACAGGTTTGTGGCCGGGTTTATCGGAACGCCTCCCATGAATTTCATAAACGGCGTCCTTATCAAAAAAGAAGGTAAGCTCTATTTCAACGAAGGTAAATTCCAGGTAAAGGTCATCGATGCGATGGTCAAGCCACTCTTGGGATATGTTGATAAAGAGATCGTTATGGGCATACGCCCCGAAGATATTTACGACAAGCTATTCGTCTCCGATGCCCCGCCCGAGAACACTATCAAGGCGACCTGCGAAGTCATCGAACCTATGGGCTCAGAGGCTCATCTCTATCTTAACACCGGCAAGAACTCATTTATAGCCAAAGTCGGCGGGCATGATAAGCCTACGTTGAATCAGGACATGGATCTTGTTGTAGACATGTCCAAAGTCCACTTTTTCGATAAGGGCACTGATAATACCATAATATAACATCTGCCTTAGCGTCCTATCGTTTATACGCTGGATGCGAAGGCGGATAAACCCGGACAGTCGATGCCTTCCCGCTATAGATTTATTTTCGGGATTCTCTCCATCCTTTCTTTCCTTTCCTCGGCATATATATTATTAATATCTTCTCTGAAAGTCGATTCATCGTCGGGTTACTACTCCATAATCGTTACCTCCGCGATATCGGGATTAAACATAGCTATATTACTGGCGTGGCTTTCTTTTGAGATAACCGGAGGAGCCGCGTCGCTAGCCATAGTGGTGATACTTTCCTGGTTCTTTAATGCTAAGACAGGATTTTATGACTCTATGGCTTTTGCTTTTCAATTCCTGTTCGCTTTTGCTATAGGGTATTTGTTTTATTATATAAGAAATTCCGACGAGACTTCCTATTCCCTTAGATCGGAAAAGGTAGGGGAGGAGGTGACCGAACTGGCCTCCACCATATCCGAGCGCAGGAAGGGTACAGTGGCTCTACAAAATAAATTTTCCCGCTACTCAGCCCTAAGGGGTGTCGTAGAATCTTTCAGTACCATACTGTCGATAGACGAGATAAACTCCGCAATACTTGATAAAGCGTTGGAGACTTTGGGCAAGAAGGGGAGGGCCTTGCTGTATCTCGTCGACGAGGACAGGCAGGAGCTGATGCTTTCGGCCTCAAGAAACGAAGAGCGCATAAAAGCCAAGAAGGGGGATATATTCGATCAATGGGTGCTAAGGCACAGGAGGTCTTTGATAGTGGAAGATGTTTCGCGCGATTTCAGGTTTCCTGCTGAAGGATCTGACCGTTCGGAAGGAGAGCCGTATTCGCTCATAGCGTCGCCTCTTATAAGTGAAGACAAGGTGATAGGAGTACTAAGGATGGATTGCGCCGAGCCGTTTTTTTATAATCAAGATGACTTGCGGCTACTGGACATAATAGCTAATCTGGGGGCTGTGGCGATACAAAATATCTACCTTTATTCCAAGACGCAGGAGCTTGCCATAAGGGATGGTCTTACAGGTCTATTCGTGCGGCGTTACTTTATGGACAGGTTCAGCGCAGAGCTTAAACGGGCCGCCGGTAAGAGGGGGGAACTGGCGGTGTTAATCATAGATATAGACCATTTTAAGGATTATAACGATAAATACGGGCATACCGCGGGTGATATAGTTCTGAAACACCTTTCCAGGATAGTAAGATCTATGGTAAAAGACGGCGACATAGTAGCTCGATACGGGGGCGAAGAGATAATCGCGGTCTTGCTGGATCGAGACAAAAACAAGGCTATAGCTGATGCGGAGGCCATAAGGTCTGCGGTGTCGGAAGAACCTTTTAGCCTGAGGCGACACGAGACTAAGATAACGGTTTCCATAGGCGTAGCAGAATATCCGAAGGATGCTGCTACCGAAGACGGACTTGTGGAAGTGGCGGACGATTGTCTTTATAAGGCAAAACGACGAGGGAGGAACAGGGTGTGTTCGACATAGGTTCGTTATTCCTTCTTTCCATTTTTCCTGTGATGACATTATTGATGTTCATCTTCGTGATGATCACCGAGAGGGATCTCGTGCAGATCAACCTTCGTGAGCAAAAAAGGCTCTTGTCTAGTTATGAAGAGAAGCGTTCGACTCTTTCCGGAGAGCTTTCTCGTATAGC
>JAGOLR010000088.1 GCA_017993955.1 Candidatus Omnitrophota bacterium | reverse complement strand
GTATTCGTTTCTATCGATATATGCGGAGAGTGTGAAGATACCCACGAAGATTGCCATGACTGCATAGCGTGCTGTCACGTAGTAGGTTATGCGGCCGTTATAAATAACCCTATTTTTTCCTTGCCTACCATGGCGGTATCAGATATCGAGTCCCGTCCTATAAAGGCCCTTGACAGTCTTTACGCTAAAGTTGCCAAACACCCCCCCAAAATACTTTCCTGAAAAATTTTTCATTTTGTATCTTCATAAGGAAAGGCCGTATTGTATGTCCCGCAAGACAATTAAACTCGTTATAACTGCGATAATTTCATCAGCTATTTTCAATACCCAGGTTATGGCATCCGAGACGCTTAGGCTCGAAGACGCTTTGGCTATAGCGTATCGCGATAGTCCCAGGATGGCAGAAGCTCGTGGCAATCTCCGATCTTCTAAAGGGGAGGCGACCTCGGCCTCTAAGCTTCCGGATATGGAGGTAGAGTTCGAGATAGGGGGATTGAAAGGAGTCGAAGGGGAGGAAAAGAGCGCCAACCTAGACATATTTAAGCTGGAGCAGCAGTTCGACCCGCCAGGCGTTCGTGAAGTGAGATCTGAAAGCGCGCGCAAGGTCGTATCTTCACGAGAAGAATCCTTGAAAGCGGTATGGGCGTCTGTATACGCGGAAACGAGGAATGTATTCATACGGATCATTCTGGATAAGAAAGAGGCCGATCTTGCCTATGAGAACCTGGATACCATGAGGCAGTTCTATAACAGAGTTCAAGACCGCTATCAGGCCGCCAGGGCCATAAAGAATGACCTTCAACGCGCAAAGATAGAGTTGCTGAAAGCGGAGAATGCCTTATTGGCCTCGGAGCAGCATCTGAAATCAAGTAAGGCCCGGCTCAACCTGTGCCTTGGAAGATCGCTAGCCACGGAATTCGATATAGCCGAAGAGCTTAAGGAAGACTCGGTTGCGCTCGATTACGGACGCTTGGCTGTCGAGGCGCGGACCAGGAGCCCGCTCGTCCGCTCGGCTGAGTTTGAGCTGGCCGCGCGCAGTAAAGATACTATCCGCGAAGAATTGAATCGCCTTCCTTCCCCGTATGTCGGTTTTCAGAGCATAGATACCGATTACGATAATGATTACGAGGTAATAATCGGAGCTACTATGCCGATATGGGATATGAACCAAGGAGCCGTTGTCAAGGCCAGAGGCGAGCGCGATGCGCAGTCTGCACGCCTCAGATCCGTAAAGCAAGAGGTTGAATTTAACCTCTTCGACTCATATCTTAAAGCCGACCTTGCCAAGCGCCAACTGGAGCTTTTGAAGCAGTCGCTTGAAGAAGCCAATGAGCTTCTGCATCTGGCCCACTTGAGATACGGAGAAGGGGAGCTGGATTTTTTGAAATATCTGGATGAAGTAAAAGCGGTAAACGAGACTCGGGTAAGATACTATGAGGGGTTATATAATCTGAGCCGGGCTTTGACGGACCTTGAGAGCGTAATATACGGTTCGGTAAGAAAAGAGGGGTATTTGAAATGAATATACGGAGGATAAGGCAGAAGTCATTCGGATCATTTTTTGCCGTCGTATTTTTTGTATCTATATTTTGTCAGGCAGTATCTTTTGGCGAGGAAGGGCATGATGAATGTGAAGGGCACGGTCATGGGCATGGAGACGGGTCTATAGAGGTGAAGAAAGAATCGCAGGATATAATAGGCCTAAAGACCGTAATAGCCAGCCGAAGCAGCTTTGCAAGGGCCGTACAGGTAGTCGGCCAGATCGCGCAGGATGTCGAAAGTTCTGTGCATGTTGTAGCGTCGTCAGCCGGTAAGATATCCGCCCAGCAGGCCGCGATGGGGGCGAAGGTCAAAAAAGATGACTTGCTATGCACTGTTACCAGTTCCTCGGGGGTGACGAACGTGGTGTCGCCCATATCGGGAACCGTTACCGGCGTATTCGCGAAAGAAGGCGACAGGGTCGATACCGTATCGGCTATATATACCGTCGCTGACATGACCAAACTCTGGGCCATCCTGGATGTTTATGAAAGGAATATAGGATGCGTTAAACTGGGTCAGAAGGTAGTCGTCAAGGACACCAATTGTTCCGGTGAATTTTTTGAAGGAGAAGTGACATATATATCTCCCCGCGTTGACGAACATGCGCGGACGATAAAAGTGCGAGCGACGGTAAATAATCCAGATGACCATTTGAAGCTCGGTATGTTTATAACTGCCGATATAATGGTACCGTCGGAAGATCTTTGCATAGTAATGCCGCAGACAGCCATACATACGGTAGAGGGCAAGAAGACCGTATTCTTAAAGACAGGTCCGGAGAAATTTATTCCCCGCGAAGTCTGTATATGTGAAGAGACTCGCGACCGGGCTTCGATCACAGGTATAGAAGAAGGTGATGAGGTTGTGACAGACGCGGCGTTTCTTTTAAAGTCAGAGTTGCTTAAATCAAAGATGGGCGACGGCTGCGCGGATTAGTCTGGGCTTTTCTTAGGTCTGGGTTTTTCTCTGGAAAACCCGACCATCCCGAGCTTATAGCGAGGGACTGAAATACCCGGCCATCTTTTTCCTCTGGGAAAAGATAGGGAAGGGCCTTAGGCCCTGGATTAGTCTGGGCTTTATCCGGGTAATATAGAGGATATAATATGGAACGTTTTATGAATTTTGTATTAAGACAGCGCATTGCGATGCTTGGCTTGGCCGCTGTCATAGTCTTTTTTGGTGTCATAGCATGGAAAGACCTTCCCATAGATGCTTTTCCCGATGTGACTAATGTGCAGGTGATGGTATTGACCCAAGCGCCCGGCCTTGCCCCTGCAGAAGTGGAGCGATTGATATCCCTGCCATTAGAGAGGGGAATGAATGGTCTTCCAGGCGTGAGGCTCATCAGGTCTCTTTCAAAAGCCGGCCTTTCGCAGGTTGTAGTCGTTTTTGAGGATGATACGGATATATATTTTGCCCGGCAGGTAGTATTTGAGCGTATACAATCTGTAAGAGGTAGACTGCCTTCCGGATGCGAACCTGAGATGGGGCCTGTGAGCACAGGGCTTGGCGAGATATTCCAGTATACAGTAGACGGACCAGATACCGACAGATCGGGATTAAGGGATGTACAGGATTGGACTATAAGACCTAAACTTGTCTCCATACCAGGCGTTACGGAGGTTAATTCCTTCGGCGGCATGGTAAAGCAGTATCAGGTTATAGTAGATCCTGACAAACTTTCAAAGTACGGCATAAAGCTCGAAGAAGTCGAAGATGCGATAGCATCGAATAATAGTACTGCTCCTGCTAATTATATTGTCCGCGGCGAAGAGCAGATCGTGGTACGCTCCAACGGTCTTTTGACCGGAATAAGCGACATAGAAGATATAGTAGTAGTTGTCAGGGACGCGGTCCCTGTTCTGGTAAGGGATTTAGCGTCTGTGCGGATAGGAAGCGAAACCCGCTGGGGCGCGGTAACAAGAGACGGCAAGGGTGAGACCGTGTGCGGCATGGTGATCATGCTCAAAGATGCCAATGCCAAGACCGTGGTAGAACGGGTGAAGAATGCCATTAAGGTGATGGGAGAACGCCTGCCTCCCGGCATACGCATAAACCCGTTTTATGACAGGACAGAACTCATAAATGCCTGTATAAGCACAGTCGTAAAAGCGCTTGAGGAAGGGGCTGTCCTTGTAATATTGGTATTATTTCTGTTTCTGGGGGATATGCGTACGGCATCGGTGGTATGTCTTTCTCTTCCTTTATCCTGTGCCGCGACATTTATAATGATGCGCTTTACCGGAATGTCAGCCAATCTGATGTCATTAGGGGGGCTGGTGATCGCGCTCGGGATGGTAGTCGATGCCGGCGTTGTCATATCGGAAAATATTTACCGGCATATTACGGAAAAGCATGCCTCGGGTCACAGCAAGATAGCCGTATGCCGTAATGCCATGATGGAAGTCGCCCGGCCGGTCATGTTCGCTACATTGATAACTATAGTGACCAAGGCTCCTTTGTTTTCACTGCAGGCTATTGAAGGAAAGATGTTCAAACCATTGGCCTGGACGCTAATATTCGCGATGTCTGCCTCGCTCTTTTCATCGCTTACGATAATACCTGCCGCGGCCTCTTATTTTATACGAGGGGGTAGATCCACGGAAGACAATATAGCGATTCGTTGGGCGAAGAACCTGTACTTGCCTGTATTGAGAATGGCTATAAGGAGAAAACGCGCCACGATAATGATCTCGGTAGCCGTTTTATTTTTATCGGTATTTCTATTCAGGTTCGTGGGGACAGAATTCCTGCCTTATCTGGATGAGGGAGCCATAGCGCTCAATGTAGTTAAGCTTCCAACCGTATCGCTGAACGAGTCTGTGCGGATCGGTGAGACTATAGAGCGTTTACTTCTAGAGTTTCCCGAAGTATCTACCGTGGTCACAAAGACCGGGAGGGCAGAAATAGCCGAAGACCCCATGGGTCCGGAACAGAACGATCTATTCATAATGCTGAAGCCGAAAAAATTCTGGAAAGCGCGATCAAAAGCCACCCTGATAGAAGCCATGGACAAGAAGCTTGGCGGGATACCGGGCGTGAAGCTTAATTTTTCCCAGCCTATAGCATTACGCGTCAATGAGCTGATATCCGGAATAAAATCCGATGTGGCTGTAAAGATATTCGGGTATGATCTTGGCGTGCTGGAAAATGCGGCAGAGGAGATAGAGCATGTTATATCCGGCATAACCGGTGCCCACGACGTAAAAGCAGAGCAGGTGTCCGGGTTTCTGCAGCTCGATATAGACATAGACCGCGCGGCGATAGCTCGTTACGGGGTGAATGTTAGCGATGTAAATGAAATAGTGGAGACGGCTGTAGGCGGTAAGACCGTTGGCACTATATTTGAAGAGGACCGTTCATATTCGCTTGCGGTTAGATTCTCGGAGGATAGACGTTCCAGCGAGCAGGATATATCCAATATACTGATTCCGGCCCGCCGCGGTGAAAATGTACCTCTGGCTCAACTGGCTAAGGTGCGGGTCGTGGAGACGCCGAACCAGATAAGCCGGGAATCGGGAATGCGGCGGGTCGTGGTGGAATGCAATGTGCGCGGAAGGGATATAGGCCGTTTTATAGAAGAAGCCCGCCGGAAACTTGCCGGGATAGAGAAGGCCCTCCCCGCCGGATATTTTATTTCGTGGGGAGGACAATTCGAGAACCAGGAGAGGGCTATGAGGACACTTTCACTGGTAGTTCCGGTAGTCGCAGTAATGATATTCGCACTTCTTTTTATGTCCTTCGGTTCGCTGCGGCCGGCGGCCCTTGTGATGTTAAATCTTCCGTTCTCGGTAGTGGGCGGCATATTTACCGTGGTCCTTTTTCGCATCACGCTTTCCGTATCTGCCGTAGTAGGATTTATTACGTTGTTCGGTATAGCCGTTTCCAATGCAATAGTCCTGGTGGAATTCTTTACACAGCTCAGGAAACAAGGGATACCGCTTTATGATGCGGTGATACGCGGATGCGAGGTGCGCCTTAGGCCTCTTATTATTACAAGCGTTACTACGGTTTTGGGCCTGGCGCCGATTCTGTGGGCAAACGGTCCAGGTTCCGAAATACAGAAACCTCTCGCGGCGGTCGTGATAGGCGGGCTCATCGCATCGCTTGCGCTGACGCTTATCGTGCTTCCGTCCATATATGTCTGGGCCGAAGAGCTTCGCCGTCCCGCGCGCCACAAGGCGGAGTAGAAATTTTTCGCATCCGGTGTTCCCCTCTTGGGGTGGGTATTCCGCTGGGACGTGAATTTTCCACAGGAAAATTCCCTTCGTAAAACCTAATTTTGTTTTATCAAAATTAGGTTTTAAGACCCCGCTCCATACCCACCCCTCGGGGGACCCACAACAGGATGCAAAAAATTTCAGGTGGGTGAGCGAGGAAA
>JAGOLR010000087.1 GCA_017993955.1 Candidatus Omnitrophota bacterium | reverse complement strand
CTTATAGGCATCCTTACAGAATCAGCAAGCCGTCCTTTTGACACCGGTGTCCCAGACGAGGGCGTAGTGCCCTCGCCGGTGACGGCACTGCTTCACGCGGCAGTCCTAGTAAAAATAGTTGTATACGTATTTGCCAGGCTTTTCATAACTACATTCACTATAAGCGCTGTTTGGCATACGGTCGTTCCTGTCATAGCCGCCGTAAGCGCACTTGTCTCTGCCGGAGCGGCTCTTGTAGCCACAGATATAAAACGCATAATAGCATATTCAACCGTAAGCCAAATAGCTTTTATACTTTTAGGGCTGGCCGTAGGGAGCGAAGTAGCGGTAGCCGGAGGCCTTCTCTACATACTGATGCATGGGCTCGCCAAAGGGGGGTTATTCCTTTGCGCAGGCATAGTCGAGCAGAACACCAAGACAAAAGATATTACAAAGATGGGAGGGCTCATATCGGCCATGCCGATAACAGCCGTATCATTCCTTGCCTGCGCATTTTCCGTGATGGGCATACCGCCGTTCGGCGGGTTCTTCAGCAAATATCTGGTCTTTTCAGGCACATTCTCAAGCGGCCATTATTTTATAGGGATGACTTTCTTGGCTGGCGCCATGCTTACGATATTGTACCTTATGCGGATATTCAATATGGTATTTATGGGAGATGCAAATATATCCGGGGTTAAAGAGGGCTCAAAAGCTATGGTCGCATCCGTAGCGGCTCTTGCCATACTATCTTTAGTCGGCGGGCTGGTAATAAACTATCCGTCGGGGTTCGCGCAGGCCGCAGTAAAACAAATGCTGGGGATATAAATGACTATTTTGTCACTTACTATATTAATACCTATAGCAGGCGCGGTGATCGTCATAGCCTCACCGAGAGGCCCGCGATTTTTAAAAGAGATCGCATCCCTTATCGCCACCTCAGCAAACCTGCTACTCATAACTATACTATTTAAAAAAGAGATAGCTTACTCTCTACCATGGGCGGGTTTCGGGATAGAGGTATCTTTCCGGCTCTATAATTTCAGCGCATTTATTATACTTGCCGCGGCTATATTTGGGGTACTGATCACGCTATATTCTTGCGTATTCATGAAGGACAAGGCTTACGGAAACCAGTTCTACGCGTACCTATTACTTTCTCTTGCATCGGTGAATGGCGCGGTCCTTTCCGATAATCTCGTATCCATGTTATTCTTCTGGGAAGCTCTCCTGGTAACACTCTTCGCTTTAATAGCAATAGGCGGCAAGACATCGTTCAAAACTGCCTCCAAAGCGCTGATCATAGTAGGCATAAGCGATCTCTGTCTGATGATAGGAATCGCAATAACAGGCCATATATCCGGGACTCTCACCATATCAAAGATAAACCTGCAGCTTAGTAACTTGGGCGGGATAGCGTTCGTACTTCTAATGATAGGCGCCATCGCAAAAGCGGGTTCAATGCCTTTTCACAGTTGGATACCAGATGCAGCTACGGATGCGCCGCTGCCTTTTATGGCGATATTCCCGGCTGCGCTTGAAAAACTGGTCGGCATATATTTTTTAACGCGCATATCGCTCGACATGTTCAAACTGGACCCGAACTCATGGGTAAGCACCATAATGATGGTGATAGGCGCTACCACCATATTGTTCGCTGTAATGATGGCATTAATACAGAAGAACTATAAGAGGCTCCTTTCTTATCACGCCATAAGCCAGGTAGGCTATATGATACTCGGCATAGGTACGCTCGTGCCTGTAGGTATAGTAGGCGGCCTGTTTCACATGATAAATAATGCCCTATATAAGAGCTGCCTCTTTTTAACCGGCGGAGCCGTTGAAAACCGTACCGGGACTACAGACCTCGAAAAGCTAGGAGGATTGGCGCGGAAGATGCCGGTTACTTTCGCCTGCTTTTTTATCGCAGCGGTATCGATATCCGGAGTACCGCCTTTTAACGGTTTCTTTTCGAAGGAACTTATATATGACGGGGCGCTAGAGCGGGGAAAGATATTTTACATAGCGGCGCTTCTTGGATCTTTTTTGACCGCTGCCTCATTTTTAAAATTAGGCCACGCGGCATACCTGGGCAAGGCAGTCTCCAGGGAAGCTGAATCCGCCAAAGAGGTATCATGGCCTATGCTCATACCTATGATATTCATAGCCGGCACTTGTGTAATATTCGGCTTATGGAACTCGTTACCTATAGACAAGATCATCGTACCTATAATAGGGGTCCATAAAACCGAAGGTCACCACTTATCCGGTTTCCCTACAAATCCGGTTTTGGTCATTGCCACCATGGTGGTTCTTTTAGCCGCTATAGTAAACCATATCTTCGGCGTAAAGAGGACAGGGGCCGGTTTGAAGGCGGCAGACCATATACATTATGCGCCGGGACTGAAACAGGTGTATGCGATAGCAGAAAAAGGATATTTTGATCCTTATAATATAGGCATGGCATTATCAGCGTTATTTGCAAAAGCCGCCTCATCAATAGATAGGGCCAACGATTGGATATATAACTATCTTGTCCCGGGCGCATCAGGTGTAATCACTTCCGCCATACGCATGGCCCATAACGGGAGCTACAAGGTCTATGTAGTGTGGTCACTGGTAGGCGTAATAATCATTTCTGTATATTTTTTAAGATAGGAGAAACAGGTGCCGTCTCTCTATATATTGATACCGCTATTGGCGATCATGGTAATGAATATGCCGTTTAAGCCCGTTAAGCGCCTGGCATTCTGGTTTGCCATATTGTTATTCGTGGTACAGATAGCGTTATCCGTATTCCATTTTCCTCATATATTGCGAAATGACTTCGGGGCAATGGACCGGTTCTTCAAGATGAATTTTTTTATAGACCACTTGAGCTCCATCGTATTCTTCTGTATAGGCGTAGTATCTCTTGCGAGCCTGGCGGTAGCGCGTCACACGATAATAGAGGAGAGATACCGCTTTAAGTTTATAAACCTTCTAGTCCTGGAGTCGATAGGTATGTGCGGAATAGTTTTGGCGCAGGACATATTCTCTCTATACGTCTTCCTTGAAATAACGGCAGTGACATCCTTCATAATGATCGCTTTTCAAAAGGAACTGGAATCGCTGGAGGGCGCATTCAAATATATAATCGCGTCTGTAGTGGCTACTGTGTTTATGCTGGCCTCTATAGCACTGATACTTTTAATATCTCCAGATACATCGTTTTCTTCGATAGCATACGCGCTAAAGTCATCCCCGAACAGCCCTTTAATAATATTTTCGATCGCGTTATTCATATGCGGATTGTTAATAAAGGGCGCTCTTGTGCCTTTCCACGGATGGCTGCCGGATGCTTACGCGTCCGCGCCGGCGCCTGTTTCGGTGCTTTTGGCCGGCATAATAACAAAGGCTTGCGGCATATACACCCTGATAAGGCTCGTCACAGCCGTATTCGGTTTTACCGATCCGGTGAAGAATACTATAATGTTCACAGGGACTATTTCTATACTTGTAGGCGCGTTTGCAGCCCTGGGGCAAAATAATTTCAAGCGCCTCCTTGCGTATTCGAGCATAAGCCAGGTGGGTTATATTATACTAGGCCTGGGAACCGGAACGCCCCTCGGAATAGCCGGCGCGGCTTTTCACCTTTTCAACCATTCCATATTCAAATCGTTACTCTTTGTAAATTCCGCGGCTGTGGAAGAAGAGACCGGTACTGTGGACATAGATAAGATGGGCGGGATATCCGCCAGAATGCCGACAACCGGAGCTACGTCGGTAATAGCGGTACTTTCGGCATCGGGAATACCGCCCCTATCCGGTTTTTGGAGTAAACTTATGATCGTAGTAGCGCTCTGGCAGTGCGGAAGATACGGCTACGCGGTGACTGCGGTGCTTGCAGGGGTATTGACGCTAGCGTATCTTTTAAAGATCGAGCGCAAGGTATTCTTCGGCAAGCTTAAACCCGGACTGGAATATATAAAAGAACCCGGGTTAGGCATAATATCTATTTCTGTGGTTCTAGCGGCCATAACAATCGCTGCGGGGTTGTTTTTTCCGATATTTTACACAAAACTGATCATGCCGATAGGCATGATTTCGCAGTAAAGGAACGATGAATCTGAATATATTTCTACTCATAGCTATGACGGTCGCGGCCGTATGGGCCGTTATAGGGAGGAGCCTTTTAAAGGCTATGATATCTCTTGCCATTACAAGCGTGATAATCACTATCCTTATGTTCAGACTCGATTCGCCGCTTGCCGCGGTATTCGAATTATCGGTGTGCGCCGGTCTTATAACCGTAGTATTCATAAGCACGATAAGCCTGACAAAACCTATGAGCCATAATGAGATAATCGAGCAATCCCGGGAGCGGTGGAAAAGATACTGGCCGCTTCCGATAATAATCGTTCTTGTCGGACTCGGCCTTGCTTTTATGAACATACCTAAAGACTTCCCGATATTCCAAGGAACGTCTAAGATGGATGTGCGAACGGTATTGTGGAACATGAGACAGCTCGATCTTTTCGGGCAGATAATTATAATAATCGCCGGGGCATTGGGCATAGTGGTCCTTTTCGAGGAGAAGAGAAGCGATGAGTGGTAATGAGTGGAGCGTATTTTGCGTTTTTGGTTTCTTCGTGGTTCTGGTCTTCGTCGCGGGGATATACTGCATATTGGCGACAAGGAACATAATACGGGCCATAGTGGGCTGGGAGTTGCTGGTAAAAGCAGTGACTCTGCTTATGACTGTGGTGGGATACGTCACCCGCCAAACCGCTTTAATACAGAGTTTTATAATAACGATAGTAGTGATAGAGGTGATAGTCGCCACTGTAGCCGGCGGCATAGCGCTCCGGGTATTTAAATATAACGACGACCTGGATCTGCGTAAACTTAACAAGCTAAAAGGATAAATATAGATGGAGAAAAGCCTTTTATCTCCTCCGATAGCGTTCATAATAGTTTTTATATCTATAGGGCTCTTCTCTGCGGCGCTGTCGAAACTCTCGTTCCGCCCAAAAAAATTACCCGAGGGCGCCAGGAAGTCATACGCCTGCGGTGAAGACGCCCCTACGAACCTTATACAGCCTGATTACGTGCAATTCTTCCCGTTCGCGTTTTTCTTCACTATATTACACGTAATAGCGTTGGTAGTGGCCACCGTACCTATAGAGACTTTCGAGTCCTTTACGATCGCCGTTATTTATCTTGCCGGAGCCATAACAGGACTATTCATACTTTTCAGGAGATAAAGCTTTGATGGGCATGATCTCAAAAATAGTGACATGGGCGCGTATAAAATCGCCGTGGATACTTCATTTCAATACAGGGGCTTGCAATGCCTGTGATATAGAGATCGTAGCAGCCCTTACGCCTTTATATGATGTTGAGCGTTTTGGTGTGGTTCTGAAGGGCACGCCGCGGCATGCGGATATCCTACTCTGTTCCGGCCCGGTAACAAAACAGATAAAATGCCGGCTTAAGCGCATCTACGACCAGATGCCGGAACCGAAATTTGTGGTAGCTGTGGGGACTTGTTCCTGTTCGGGCGGCGTGTTCCAGGGTTGTTATAATATCGAATCTGGCATAGACGAAGTCATCCCGGTATCGGCTTATATTCCCGGATGTCCGGCGAGCCCTAAAGCCATCATAGACGGAGTAGTGAAATTACTAGCAAGCCTCGAAGAAAAAGAGGCTGATGCAAAATCCAAACAGAAAAAAATATGACCGCGGAAGAAGCAAAATATAAACTTACTGAAAGATTCGGGTTCCTCGCCTCCAGTATAAAGGTCCAGCGGGAGAGACGGCTAACAACTGAGGTCGACTATCAGAACTTTGCGACGATATTCGATTATGCCGTAAATGAGATGAAGTTCTCGATACTCTGCACTATAACCGGCTTAGATGAAGGAGAGAGATTGGCCTTTATATACCACTTAGCCGATGAATCCGGCACCATATTGAAC
>JAGOLR010000013.1 GCA_017993955.1 Candidatus Omnitrophota bacterium | reverse complement strand
AAAGAGCTGGCGGTGCCTTTCCTGATAGTGTTGTTCTATGCGCATTTTTTTCTATCGTCTTTTACCTGGGTGGCGTACATCGAGCTTAAGCTATTGATGGGACGCGCGTTGCTGGTAAAATTACAGCCGATGATGCAACTCGCCGGTGGATTATTCGCGGGGATCGTTTTGCAGAAGGTCTTGCTCGCTAATCTCGCGAGCGCGCTTCGCGGCTTGAAACCCGCACGCATCTTTTCCTGGTCAATAGCGGGAGTATACGGTACGGTGAGTCTTTTTCTGCTGGCTGGGACGATCTTATACAAATTTTTCAGGGAGATAGTAAACCTTTTGGCAGAGCGCATCTTCACCATTCTTTTTGAGCAAGTGAAGCTCCTTTCGAGTTTTAAAGAAAGATATGCCGATTCCGTTGCGGTGATCAGCAGGGATGTCTCCCATGCTCTGCTCGATCATTTTTTTAATTCCGAGTTCACGGTGCACTATGTGCTCATAGCTCTTTCGAGATTGGTATTAGCCATTCTCTTTGTTTTAGCGCTGAACAGAGCCAGCAAGGTGACAGTATCGGTCCGGAGACGAGCTTTCCTAATAATAGTTATTGCAGTAAGCCTTTTTGCCGTAGAAAGAGTGAGCCTTCTCAAGCTGTATTGCGCGTTTAATCGGGATGCTCCCAAGAATTTTTCATCAGAGTATAGAGAGATTTCATACTTGAAAGAGCATATACGTAATAATGAAAGGGCAGTAGTAGTTACGAATGCATACAAGGATATCATCTCATACGTAAGCACAGAGAATAAAATAGCTCTCGGCAGCCAGAATACGCTCAAAGGAATATCGAGAGACGAATATTATCGGCTCTGGTCGAAATTCCCGGAAAGCGGCAGAAATGGCATGCCTCTCATGCTGGTTTTTAATATGCCGCATGGTATCGGCACTCCAACGGGACTTTTTGCAGTGGTTTTGAAAGACATCTGGGATGTCTACAACCGCATTCGTAGCACATCCGGAGAGAGCGCGAAAACACCCGGAGGATATCTCGAGATCTACGATGCACATTCGCCGTTACTCGACCTGATAGGTGTTAAATATATCATGTCATCGATACCACTGAAAGAGGACCGGCTCGTCTATATTTTAAAAGGAGACAAGTACTTTCTTTATGAGAATAAGAGCGCATTCCCCCGCACATGGATTGTTGACAGGTTGGAGGTCGAGAGAGACCATGACAAAACACTTGTTCTTATGGCCGGGGACGTAGCCGGTCTCAGGCGATCCTGCTTTACGGAAGAGGATGTGCCGGATCTAGACGCAAACGATCGGGAACTTATAGCTACTGTCCGTATCGCGGAGGGCCGGGCAAACAGCGTGAAGATAGATGCGGAGACCAATAAGGCTTCGATGCTCGTATTGTCGGATACCTATTTTAAGGATTGGCGTGTCTTCGTTAACGGGAAGAGGGGCGATATAATAAGAGTGAACCATTTCATGCGGGGCGTATTACTTGAACCAGGTAAGAGTTCGGTCGTATTTGAGTTTGCGCCGAAAGTATTTTATATCAGCATGGCTTTGTCGATTGCCGGTTTTATCATGGTCCTGATATATCTGCTCGCAGATCTGTCGAGCGGGATATGGTCTGCAAGAATTGCTAGGAAGAGAGGGATGACATGAAAAGCTTGATCGTAATAACAACGACCTCTTTCGGTGAGTATGACCCTCTTCCCATAAATAAGTGCAAGGAGGCTGGGTATGACGTGGTCTTGAATCCCTACAAGCGAAAGATCGGGCAGGAGGAGCTTCTGCAGCTAGCTGCGTCAGCTGTGGGCCTGGTTGCAGGGACGGAACCCCTTACCGGTGAGGTCCTTTCGAAGCTGCCGCAGCTACGGGTCATTTCCCGGTGCGGCGTCGGTCTTGAAAACGTTGATCTCGAAGCAGCTAAGAGGCTTCGAATAAAGGTATTTAATACTCCCGATGGGCCTACCATGGCTGTGGCGGAGTTGACCGTTGGACTTCTATTGAACCTTCTCCGGAAGGTTAATAACGCCGATACTGCAGTGAAAAATGGGAGGTGGGAAAAGCCGATGGGCAATCTCCTGTCAGGCAAGCAGGTGGGTATTATCGGATTTGGCAGGATAGGCAGGGAAGTAGCAAAACTGCTTCTGCCATTCGGTTGCGTCCTGACATATGCTGACTTGCAGGTGCAAGACCCTGTGCCCGGGGTGCTGGCGCTTTCCAAGAAAGAGCTGCTTGAACGCTCGGATGTGATTCTGATCCATGCCGCAACAAAAGAAGAGATTATTGGCAGACGGGAATTTGAGATAATCAAAAAAGGTGCCTGGCTCATAAATATGTCACGTGGCGGAGCGGTAAACGAAGAGCTTCTCTATGAGCGCCTTGTGAAAGGAGATCTTGCGGGAACCGCCCTCGATGTCTTTGTGGATGAACCCTATGTGGGGCCCTTGCGAGGACTGAAGAATGTCATCCTGACTCCTCACATAGGTTCTTATGCCAGGGAGGCGAGGGTGGCGATGGAGATCCAATCGATCGAGAATCTACTGAAAGGATTGAAGGGGGATTGAGATGAAGGCCATAGTATTCGGAGGTTCGGGTTTTTTAGGAAGTCATGTAGCCGATGCGTTGGAGGCGGCCGGATACCAGACGACCATATACGATTCAAGAAGATCTGTCTACCTGAAGCCGTCACAGGAGATGATCGTAGGTGATGTGTTGGACTCAGCGAATGTTGACCGGGCCGTGAAAGGGTGCTCGGTGGTCTATAATTTTGCGGGCGTTGCGGATATTGACGAAGCGAATAATCGCCCGCTGGAGAGCGTCCAAGTCAATATACTGGGGAATTCGATCATCCTTGAGGCGGCGAGGAAAGCCGGCGTCAAGAGGTTTGTCTTTGCCAGTTCGCTATATGTCTACAGCAAAACAGGCGCGTTTTACCGGAGTACAAAGCAGGCATGCGAGCTGCTGATCGAGAATTACCACGAGATCTTTGGCCTACCGTATACGATATTGCGTTACGGTTCTCTGTATGGTCCTCGCGCCGGCGAAAAGAATTTTATCCGCACGATCATAAAACAGGCGCTTATAGAATCCAAGATTACCAGATACGGTGATGGCGATGAGGTGCGAGAGTACATACATGTGCTTGATGCGGCGAAAGGCAGCGTTGAAATCCTTTCAGAAGAATTTTCGAATCAGTGTGTCATAATAACTGGGAATCAGCAGCTAAAAGTAAAAGACCTTCTTACAATGATACGTGAGATGCTGGATAATAAGATCACTCTCGAATTCCTTCCCCCGAAAGAGAGCTACCATTACGAAATGACGCCCTATTCTTTTGCCCCGAAGGCTGGCAAGAGGCTGGCGAGCAGGACGTATCTCGACCTCAGTCAGGGGATGCTCGAAACGATGTCCGATATATACAAAGAAGTGAACCATCCGGAGAAGAGATGACATACCGTTATCTCTCCCATCTTCTGACGGACGAAATACCCACCTATCGCGCCAAGGCCCGTCTGGGCATGCGGAAGGTAAAGGCCATATCGCGTGGCGATTCGGCGAACGTCTCTTCTTTTTCAATGGAGGGCCATTGGGGGACCCATGTGGAATCGTCGAACCATTTTTTCGATCACGGCATAAAGTTGGCGGAGCATCCTCCTTCCTGCTGGTTTTTCAGGTCTCCGCAAGCCCTGCGGATCTCTCTTGCCCCGTCTGAGATATTGGAATGCGGCGCATGGTTAAAGAAAATCCAGCACGAAAGTGATCTACTGCTCCTCCAGTCTGAGTGGTGTAAAATTCGTGATCAGGAGCGCTATATTTTTGAGAGTCCTGGTATACATCCCTCCGTCGGATTGTATTTGCGGGACCGCTTTCCCGGCCTGCGCGCGATAGGTATCGACTGGATGTCGCTCTCCTCCTATAATGACCGCCAGCTTGGCAGGGATGCCCACCGGGCATTTCTCGATCCTTCGGGTAAGAATAACCCGCTGCTTATAATTGAAGACATGGACCTCTCGACCGACATGACGGGGTTGGAAGAGGTAGCCGCATTTCCTTTAAGGCTACAGAACACGGATAGTGCTCCGTGCACAGTTATAGGACGTTTTTATGATTAAAGCCGTGATATTTGATTTCGACGGCGTTATAGTCGAATCGGTTGATATAAAGACGAAGGCTTTTGCGAACCTATTCCGTCCGGAAGGAAAGGATGTGGCGGGAAAGGTTGTTGCCTACCATGTACGGCATGGCGGAACGTCGCGGTTTGAAAAGTTTAAATATATTTACCGGAAAATATTGAAGCGGCGCCTTACGCCTGCGACCTTTTCGATTTTGTGCAACCGGTTTTCGGCTCTCGTTACAGACGCGGTAGTCGAAGCCCCTTTCGTAAAAGGCGCGGAAGAATTTCTGAATAAGAACCTGAATAAGTATCGATTCTTTGTTGCGTCTGCGACGCCACAAAATGAGATCGACGTCATAGTGCGAAGGAGGAGGATGGGGCGCTATTTTAAGAAAGTGTTCGGATCTCCCATGACGAAAACGGATATAGTGAAAACTATACTCTCCCGCGAAAGGCTCCTGCCCAGCGAAGTGGTCTTCGTCGGAGACGCCCTAAGCGATTATCGGGCAGCACGCGCCACCAAAGTCCATTTTATAGCACGCATTGAAGGCGAGGGGAAGATGTTCCGTCGTGTTCGGTGTATCAAGATAAAGGACCTGAGAGGCCTGACCCGGGCGATCAGGGTCTTTAAGATATGAAATGCTTAATTGTTTTTGACGGACCGGTCAACGCATCTGTCTTAAGGCGCACGATCGGTGATTTGCGGGCTGCAGAGATAAATCTACTGTCATTTGCGAATGATTTCGCTATCCTGAAGGACGCGGAAAAGATATTCAGGACGGCATGTTCTTCCGTGCGGGCGCTGGATGCCGTGCAGTTGCTCGAAGGCGAGATCGCGGTACTGCGCGAGGGCATTAGCCAATGGTCTTCCCGGATAGGAGATTGCTATGTCGGAAAGAAGACAGTCAAAGAGCATTTTGTCTTGTCCGGCCATGAGGTCAGCTCTTGGTGGTTTAGCCTCATCTCCGATAAAAATACGCTTCAGACTGATATTTTCCTTAAGATCGCTCAGGTTAATGTCGTCAGGCGTGCGCTTGAGGCCGGTTCGTATGGAAGATGCATTATCATATGCTCCGACACGCGTTTTCGCAAGGCGATTCGAGACATTGCCGTTATGAAGGGTGTGTCGGCTCAGGTAGTTCCCATGTTCCGCATAAGGTTAGGGAGGGAGCTCTTTGACTATGCATTGGGAAGGGTGGGCATGCCTGGCGATTTTGTCAGGGCATTGTCGCACGCGGTTCGGATCCTTTTGCGGCATAGTATTGCCCGACTACATCTTGGGTCCATCCGTGACCGTTTGCCCGAGTTAGGTTCGGCGCTCTTTGTGACGTATTTCCCCCAGGTCGATAAGTTAGAGGCCGAAAAAGGCGTATTCCGCAATAAATATGCCCTGGCTCTTCAGGATAAGGCTGCGATGCTGCGTATCCCGGTCACATGGCTCCTAATGTTCGAGCCACTCGACGGATACGATTTTAAAGCTTCGGTGCGCCTGGCAGCCGTTTTTGCGCGGCATGGCGAAAAGGTCCTGATGCTTGAGGAATTCTTTACTCTTAAGAATTTTTTTATGTGCGTCGCGTCCTGGGTGCGGGAGGTCCTGGTAGCCGGTTATTTATTAGGGCGCATCGACAAAAAGGTGTTGCTTGCGGAGCCGGTAGGGGAAGAGAATACGGCACTGGTGCGGGCGCTTTGGAGGAAATCATTCTACGGTTCGCGGGGGATCGGGGGGCTGATTTACTATTATATGTTTCGCAGTATGTTCAGGGAGATCCGCGATACGCATGACTGCGTTTATTATTGCGAAATGCAACCATGGGAAAAGGCTCTCAACGCCGCACGACGCGTGAACCCGGGCCGTTTCAGGACGATCGGGTTCCAACATTCGTCGTTCTCGAAAAATTATTTTCATTATTTTTACGATAAGACAGAGTTGGCCGGCAGAGGCGATGCGACCGACCTGCCATTGCCCGATGTTATGAGTTGTAATGGTGAACGCGCGTATGCCATGTTTACCGGTTCGGGTTATCGCAATGTGCGGAAAGCGGAATCGGTGCGCTATCTGTATCTTGATACGGCATTGTCCTCGGACCAGTCGCGCGCAAGAGACGACCGTCCAGTGCTGCTGGTGGCCGGTTCTGTAAACCGGGAGGAGTCGCTCAGGCTTATACGATTGACGCATGAAGCCTTTTCGAAAAGGGATGATGGGTTTGAGATATGGTTCAAGAGCCACCCTGGTATGCCTATGGCCAATTTATTCAGCGAACTCGGCATAGATGCTGCCGCGGCCGGGTATCTTCTACCCGAGAGCGATATCGCGCATTGCCTTGAGCGTGTGCGGGCAACACTGGTGCCGATGGGGACGGTCGCGATCGAAGCCCTTGCTTTCGGCTGTGAGGTCATCATCCCATTTTTCACGGATTCGATGCCTATGAATCCACTAGCAGATTTTAAGGAATATTATCACGGCGTGCGGTCGCCGGATGAGCTGCGGTCGGTCGTTCGAGAGATCATGAGCGGGTATTCGTTACAGTCCGCAGATGTATACAAGGAATTTGTCAGGCAGTACTGGTATCTCGATAAGGAGTTGCCTCGATGGGAAGAAATTCTCGCGCCAAAAATATGACAGTCCTGATTACCGGGGCTACGGGCTTGCTGGGCGAGGCACTCATAGCGACCGATGCCGGTTCGCATACGATCCTGGGCGGGTATCTCGGAGAATACGCGATGAAGAATGCCCGGTCCGTGCGTTATGCCTGCGTCGATATATGCGACGAGCATGAAATGGCGAAGCTCTTTCGCGGGAACGATATAGACATCGTTATCCATACAGCCGGCGTTGCCGATGTAGACCTGTGTGAAAGACATTATGACGCGGCATACAGTTCCAACGTTACCGGGACGAAGGCGATCGTTGAACTTTGCGCGGATGCCGGTGCGAAACTTGTTTATATTTCCACGAATGCGGTATTCGACGGGACTAAGGCGCCGTATCGGGAAGATGATTTGGCAAACCCGATCAATAAGTATGGCGAGATGAAGATCGAATGCGAGAAGATGGTTTCGAAACACATAAAGAACTTTTTGATAATACGTCCGATATTAATGTACGGATGGAATAATGAAAATGAGCGCGACAATCTCGTGACGTCGCTTTTAAAAAAGCTGCCTAAGCAAGAAACGGTTAATATGGTGACCGATATATATGACAACCCTTTATCGGCTCATCACTGCGCCTGTGTCATATGGGAGCTTTTGGAAAAAAACAAGACAGGGATATATCATGTCGCGGGTAAAGACATCGTAAATAGGTATGAGTATGCTTTGGCTATAGCTGAGGTATTTAATTTAGACAGGTCTTTGATCAAGCCCGTAAATAGCAATTTTTTTCCAAATATAGCACCCAGACCGAAGAATACATCGTACGATACTTCAAAACTTGAAAAGGATATAGGGTTTCGGCCTCTTGGTTTACGAGAAGGCTTATTGCTGATGAAAGATAACAGGCCCCGCAGATGACCAAGCAAATCCAAGAAAAAACACGCATTGCCTTTATAATACCTCCCCCGCTTGAAACCCAGTTTAAATTCGTCTCCTATCAGCAACCGATAAACCTTGCTTATCTGGCTGCGAGCGTCAGAAGATCGGGCAATGAGCCTGTTATATGGGATTACGGAGCCGGAGGGTTTGCCGAATCATATTTTTTACGCAAGGTAGCGGATTTCAAGCCGCATGCAATCGGCATTCATTGTAAAACATTCAATATTATTCAGGGTAATCAACTGGCAGGTATAATAAAAAAGCATTTTCCCGGGATATTTATAATAGTAGGCGGCCCGCATTCATCCGCAATGCCAGAAGATACCTTGAAAGAATTTGCGAATTTCGACATGGTCGTGGTGGGGGAGGGGGATATCACAATAACCGAGATATGTGAAAAATTAAAATCATCCAATTTTCCCGACGGAATCAAAGGCACAGTTTCGCGCGAAAACTCGAAAATATCAGCTAACCCTCCAAGGGAGCTTGTGTCTGATCTCGACTCTCTTGAGTACCCTGCCAGGGACCTTTTCGATAAAGAGCTTTATAAAAAATTTCATTGTACTCGTGGGCTACCCTATTATAATTTATGCGCTACCGAAATGTTTACGTCCCGCGGTTGCCCGGGTAAGTGCATATTCTGCGCGGTAAACGTTTCGTACGGCAATTGTGTCAGGTTTAGAAGTGTCGACAATTGTTTGGGTGAGGTGGAGGAATGCCTTCATCGCTATAAATACGATCATTTAGTAATACAAGACGACGCATTTACTTTAAAAAAACAAAGGGTGTATGAATTCCTGGATGGTTTCAGAAAATTAGGGTTGAAGTCCTGGAGCTGTGATACGAGAGTAGATACAGTCGATGAAGAGCTTATAAAGGCCATGGTAGCCAGCGGATGCAAGAAGATATCGTTTGGAGTAGAGTCTGGGAGCGAGAAGATATTAAAACTGATAAAAAAGAATATAACTCCGGCACAGGTCAAAAAGGCGGTGGGCTGGGCAAAAAAGGCGGGATTGAAGATCACGGAGTGCACTTTTATAGTAGGCAGCCATCCTGATGAAACTCACGAAGATGTGGAGTTGAGCTGGAAGCTTATGAAGGAGCTTAAGCCGGATATATTGTCGGTTTCGTCTATAGTCCCTTATCCGGGTACTGAGGTATACAGGCTGATGAAAGAGAAGGGGTATCTTCTCGAAGACAACTGGGGCGATTTTCAAATGATCGGGACGCGGTTAAATTGGCGGACAAAGAACTTTGATCCGTCGGAGATAACAAAATTACAGCTTTCACTCATCAACCGTTATTACTTTAGCTTATCATATATATTGGGGCGTTTGAAAAAAATTAATAGCATAGATGATGTAAGATACTGGGCTAAAGCCTGCCTCGACTATGTTAATTTATTGGTAAAAAACAAATGACAAACAATACTCCTAAAATAAGCATTGTAATCGCAGCGTATAACCACGGAAGATATATAGACCAAACCATTAAATCCGTGCTGGCGCAGACTTTTCGGGACTTTGAGGTCATTGTTATAGACGATGGCTCTAAGGACGATACGCGCAATATCGTGAATGCCATTAAAGATGAAAGAATCAGGTATGTGTATCAGGAAAACAGCGGTCTTCCTGCCTGTGCCCGCAACAAGGGCATGAGCATGGCGCGCGGTGAATACATATCTCTTCTCGACGGAGACGACTATTGGCATAAAGAAAAACTTTTTAGATCAAAAGTAATATTAGATAATGACGAAACGGTGGGGCTGGTGTGCCATAATGAACATGTTTTGTATAATGATAAGATTCTGCGTACAACATCTTATGGCCCCTATGTTGACGATATGTATCTTAAGCTCCTATTGGTAGGGAACTGCCTTCATACTTCGGCAATAACAATGAGGAGAAATATTTTTTTTGAGGATGCCTGTCGTTTCTGCGAAGATAAAGCCTTGTTCACGATAGAAGATTATGAATATTGGCTAAGGTTATCGCGTAAGTACCGTTTCCATTTTATTCCTGACGTGCTTGGATATTATAGGGTTACAGAGACTGGCGCTTTCTTGAGTGCTGGCGGGTCCAATGCTATTAATATGCTTCGGCTTCTTGACTCAAACTTTGGACAAATTAAAGATCCCGATAATCATACCAGGTCGATGATGAATAAACGCCGATCTTCTGTAATGTGCGCTGCAGGCAGGGCTTGTCACCACAAGGGTGATTTTAAACATGCTATGAAATGGTATGTCGAGGCTTTCAAAGAAAATAGGTTGAATTATAAGGCCTATATCGGTCTTGCCGCGGCTATCTTTAGACTTAGGATACTGTATAAATAGTCATAAACCCTTTTGGGATGTCGATTTTTATCTCTTTTCTTGCTTAACACCCCACCATATATTATAATTATATCTTTAATAGATATGCTAACTTTCCATATTAAACCAAATTATGATTAAAAACAAAGACATAATCTGTATTTCATCCATAGATTGGGATTTCATATGGCAAGGGCATCAGCAAATAATGTCTGCCTTGGCAAAGAATGGTAACCGGGTATTATTTATTGAAAATACGGGTGTACGTTCGCCCAATTTAAACGACATTGGCAGGCTTAAAAAACGCATACATAACTGGCTTCATAGCGTAAAGGGGATACGCAAGGAGTCTGACAACCTTTATGTATACTCCCCATTGATACTTCCTTTCCCTTATTCGCGTATAGCCAGATGGTTCAATAAAAGGTTCATCATGGCTGTCCTGGAACGGTGGACGAAATCAGTCGGGTTCTCCAGCCCGATAATATGGACATTTTTACCCACAGGTATAGTATTAGATATTATAAACTCGATTGATAGTTCTCTCGTTATATATTACTGCATAGATAATTTTTCTGTCAGCTCGCCGTTTGCCAGCAGGATATGCGAAACAGAAAGAAATGTGATCAGGAGATCCGATCTAGTTTTTGTGACCGCGAAAAATTTATACGAACGTTGTTTAAAAGATAATCGGCATGTCTATTTTTTTCCTTTTGGTGTAAACCTGGAAGTATACGAAAAAGCAAAGGAAGCTTCCTTGCCGGTTCCGCGCGACATTGCAGGGGTAAAGCGCCCTATTATAGGTTATGTAGGAGGTGTCCATAAATGGGTGGATACCCGGCTTATTAAATTCCTGTCAGATGAACATAGGGATAAAAATTTCGTATTCGTGGGGCCGGTGCAAACTAAAATAGATGACTTGAAAAGCGCTCCCAACATTAGTTTTCTTGGTCAAAAGCCTTATGAAGAGCTTCCCGGTTACGTTAAGAATTTCGATATTTGCGTCATACCCTATCTCATAACTGAATATACGAAGAATGTGTATCCTACAAAGCTTACGGAGTATCTATCTTTAGGTAAAACAGTCGTATCAACCGCTATCCCGGAGGTTGAGGCCTTTAATGAAAGAAACGGCGACATAGTATATTTAGGCAGATCGATGGAAAAATTTTCCGAACTTATCAATAGTGCGTTATTGCATAAACCTTCGGAAGATATTATTTCCAAAAGAATGGCAGTGGCAGCGAGGGAGGGTGACTGGAAAATAAAAATAGAGGACATGACAGATCTTATTGAAAGGGCTCTCATTGATAAAGAAAGGCAGAAGGCCAGTGACTGGAAAAATAATCTTATCAGGGCCTATAAAGCGTCCCGCAAGAAACTAGTGCCTGTATTGCTGGCGGCATTGATATCTTATGGGATTTTGTTTCACACGCCTTTTATTTGGATTATCGGAAAGCCTTTGAAGATTACAACGCCTTTGCAAAAGTCCGACGCGATAGTTGTTTTTGCCGGTGGAGTCGGAGAATCCGGCAAGGCGGGACAGGGGTATCTGGAAAGATTAAACTATGCAGTAGAGCTGTACAGGGAAGGCTATGCTCCCCGTATAATATTCTCGTCCGGGTATAGCTATGTTTTTAAAGAGGCGGAAACCATGAAAGTCCTTGCAATGTCATTGGGCGTTCCAGAAAATTCGTTAGTCCTGGAAGAGAATGCTCATAATACTTATGAAAATGTAAAATTCTCCGGGGATATTTTGACGCGTAACAACTGGAATAAGGCTATTCTGATAAGCTCGCCTTACAATATGCTAAGGTCTTCTTTGGTTTGCCGAAAGATTACGCCCGGCATCCGCTTCATATATGCCCCGGTTTTAAAGAGCGGATTTTACGGAGATGAAACGAAGGTTGAGTTTAAGCATATCCGTGCTATTCTTCACGAATATATAGCCATAATTTTATATTATTTTAAGGGGTATCTCTAAAAAATCATATGTTTAAAGTTCTCAAAAACTCGGTTTTATATATCATACTATTCCTTGCATTTGCCGTAAGGACATTTGCCATATTCCTTCTTGGCAAGGATGTCAAGCCGGAACTATATGAATATAATACCCTCGCTCTTAATATAATACACGGGAAGGGGTACATTTACCATTTCATGAATACCGACCACCGTACTTTTTGTTATCCGGGATATTCATATTTAATAGCTTTCATACATTGGCTTACGCATGAAAATTATTTAATCCTGGAACTCTTTCAGGTGCTTTTGTCGGTAATTTCCTGCGCCCTTTTGTATCTTGTAGCAAGTAGGTTGTTTGGCAAAAAGGTCGGGCTTCTGGCCGCTTTCTTGATGGCTATGCATCCTGGTCTTGTAATATATACGACAAAGATACATGACCTGAGTTTTGTGGTGCTGATTATAACGCTGATATTCTGGTTAATGTTGAAACTAGAGCCGGGTCGTCTTATAAATAATGTCCTTATAGGCATCGTAATCGGGGTAGGAGTATTGACCAGGCCTACGCTTATCTTTTTCCTGCCGGTGTATTTTTTCTACCATTATTTCAGGTCAAAAAATTTAAAAAGTTATGTGCTAGGATCCTTCGCGGTTTTTGCTTTTGTCTGCCTAACAATAATGCCTTGGACTATACGGAATTTTAACATACACAACAGGCTTATTTTTATAACAACAACTTCCGCAGAACAATTCTGGAGAGGCAATAATGCTCTTTCTTCTGGGACGTCCTTTAATCTCGCAGGGAAGACTATGGCCGAGCTCGCGCCCAAGGAGTTTATTGACAAGATTTTTAATATGACGGAGATAGAGCAGTATGACTTTTTATATAAAGAGACGCTTGGGTTTATCAGTAAACATCCGGCATTTTTTGCGGGTTTGATGGCAAAAAAGTTTTTATATTTCTGGTGGTTTTCACCTCAAACCGGGATGTTGTATCCGGGGTTGTGGACGCAGGTTTATAAGCTATATTATATCTTTGTATTGACTTTATTTATTTTAGGTATTTTTTATGCGATAAAAAAAGCAAGCCGTATAGACAGGGCTGCTATCGCGAGCATTCTGATTTTTATGCTCCTGATCTCGGCCGGTAATAGCCTGTATTATGTCGAGTCACGACACAGATGGGCGGTTGAACCGCTTATGCTAATATTTTCTGCGTATGCGTTAATTATTTTAACCGACAAATTTTTCCGCAAGGCTACGGATCCATCTGTTAAGCTGAACATTAAGGAAATAGGATCATGAGTGTAGAATTATCCGTTGTTATGCTTTGCTATGGGGCAGGTCAGAGAGCATATGGCTTTGCAGATAAGGTGATAAATTTGCTCGATAAGTCTGTTTCGTCGTGGGAGCTTATTCTCGTGGGCAATTATCGTGAAGGTAGCTACGATGAAACGCCGGAAACCGTAAGAAAGATCGCTTCAAGCAGAAAAAATGTTGTTGCCATAACATTGCCCAAGCAAGGCATGATGGGGTGGGATGCCAGGTCCGGCATGGATGCTGCTTCAGGGCGTTATATATGCTTAATAGACGGTGATGAGCAGATGCCACCGGAAGATATAATAAAAGTGTATGAGAAGTTAAAAAAAGAAGGCATAGATTTTGCCAAGACGTACAGGGTGAGAAGACATGACAGCTTTATCAGGCGGGCAAATTCAAAAGTATTTAATTTTTTATTCTGCATGATGTTTCCGGGGCTCGGCATAAGAGATGTAAATTCCAAACCAAAGATATTCACCAAAGAAGCATACGATCGCATGCTCCTGAAATCGGATGACTGGTTTATCGATGCGGAGATAATGATACAGGCGAGAAGGTCGCGGCTCAGTGTGGGCGAAGTACCTACAGAATTTTTCAAGAATGAGTACAGAAAATCATATGTGAAAATAGACGCAGTATTTGAATTTATTAAGAATATGATCTTAGCGAGAGCGGGGGAGTTTTTTAGATAGATGGCGTTACAGGATATATTTATTACAGGATCATCCGGCAAGATAGGATCTCACATAACAGCGTCTTTGTTGGCAGAAGGTCATTCTCTCAGGCTGTTATGCCGCAGCGAAAGCGATGCTATGATCAAACATAGCAGGGTAAGATATGTTTTCGGGGATCTTCTTGATCGCGCGTCTTACGCTTCAGCGCTTGAAGGATGTGGTTTGGTTTTGCATGCCGGAGGCATAACGCATACTAATGACGAGAGTAAGTATTACGATATAAATTCTAAAAGCACTTTAGGGCTTCTGGAGGCTTGTAATGAGCATAGAGTGCGCAGATTCATATTCATAAGCACAAGAGCCATAGATGAGGGCGGCGGCGCATATAGTAGATCCAAAGCTATCGCGGAAAAGCATGTAAAGGCAAGCGGCATTGATTGGGTGATACTGCGTTTGGGGGAAGTTTATGGAATTTATGATAACATTGGCGCAATTGATATGCTCTTAAAGAACATAAGAAGACTACCATTTGCGCCTGTGATAGGCGATGGGAGTTTGACATTGGCGCCTATACATATATCGGATGTGGTATTAGCGGTAACCAGAGTCGTTAATGATAATGAAATCCGAAATACGCTATACAATATAACCGGACCGGAAAGCCTGACATATAATGAGCTATTGGACATCATTCTTGCAAAGGAGGGGAAAAAAATCAGGATATATTTACCCTTATCTGTTGTCGGAGCTGTTCTAAAAGCTTTGGCCTTTATTTCGAAAAACGGTCCAGTAGCTACAGATCAGTTGCCAAGGCTGATGTCTCAGAAATCCGATGATATATCATTAGCAAAGAAAGATTTTGGGTTTAATCCAGCAAAATTTTCAAGCATGATGGCTAAACATGGTTGATTTTGATAAATTGAGCGTCAATTATAAGAATATTCTGGATAAGGATATAAGGATATTCGGAGAGAAGTCCGAATATTTCGCTAAAAATAAGGCGGAATTAGTAAGGGATAGACTGGGTTATAAATTTCAAGGTCATATTCTGGATTACGGTTGCGGTATCGGCCTTGTTGCCAAGAACTTAAGGGGTTATTTTGACTATACAAGGGTGAAGATATCTGCATATGATAAATCAGGGGAGACCGTCAATAAGGCTTCGGAAAATTCTTCGAACATTTTCTTCACAAATGATATCAATATAATAGAAAATAATCGCTTTGATGCTATAATAGTGGCCAATGTTTTGCATCACATAGCCGTTTCGGATAGGCGATTGTTTTTGGGTGGTATAAAACGCATTTTAGCTGAGAACGGCAGGTTATTTGTTTTTGAACACAACCCTTATAATCCATTGACGCGTATGGTCGTGGGCTCATCAATCATAGATAAAGGCGCATCGCTTTTATATATGAATGAAATTATCGGGCTGCTTACCGAGATAGGTATGGATACCTGCGAAAAAAGCTACATTACTTTTTTCCCGAAATTTTTAAAGTTTTTAAGAGCGTTTGAACCAATGATGAGAGGTGTGCCCATAGGGGCCCAATATATGTGTGTGGGCAGAAAAAGAGTGTAATGAAATACTATATTAAGCTGTTTATGGAGGGATTGTGAGAAAGATTATAGACGAAAAAGGCATTGTGCTTGGGAAGGTGAATATTATTGATCTTTCCATAATATTATTTTTAATATGTCTTTTACCGATGGGTTATTATGGTTATAAAATATTCATTCAGAAACCGGCTGCGAATACTGTAAAAATTAATTTAGAAGCGAGATTCTGCGAGATAATGCCTGAGCTTGCGGATGTTGTCCACGAGAGCGATATCGAAGAAGACATTTTTGGCAACACAATAGGGAAGTTAGACAAGATATTGCAGATCAAGCCCACAGAATCCGTGATATTTGCTAGCAACGAAGGAGCATTCGTTGCTTTTAAGCATCCTCTGAAGCATCAAGATATGTCTTTAAGATTGAATCTTGTATGTACGAAAAAAAACGGTTATCTTTACTATAAAGATATCCCGGTGAAGATTGGAAGCCCGATAACTTTTTCAACACGGCTTTATAATATTTCCGGCGTAATAACTAAAATCGAAAATTTATAATGAAAGATAATTTTTATAACAAAAGTTTTTTCATCCTTGTTTATTCAGGGCTTTTGAATAAGATGACGATGTTTTCCAAATATGTTATTAATGCATATGGGAACAGCGAAATATATAATATAAGAAATACCGCATTAAAAAAAATGCGCACGCTTCTTTCCAATAGCATTATAATAGCGCATAAAAGTTCACATGTTGTGGTTGATTGGAATACGGTTTTATTCAGGAGCGGCTTTTTCAACTTGTCATGTGCTTTTGTGCCTTTGTTTTTTCATCGCGTTTATAGGTATATAGCGAATAGTAAAATTAAAATGGTTATGTCCGATATGAAGAACGATATTTTAAATGGCGGTTTGGCTCTATGGGGAGCCGTATTAATCGCGGCTGTTTTTACCAATATATGTGTATCGCTTCTTTGCGGTAGAGAAATAACAATATTCGGGTATATGATGCGTTTCGGGTTTATTTGTCTAGGCCTTATAGGCATATTTTACAAAGGCCGTTGGAAAGATGCCATCGAAGCAAGCTATATTGCAAGAGAGTGCCGGAAGATAGGCGGAAGATAGCATGTGTAAAAATAGAAAGATAAAAGTACTAAGAATAATTACGCGGCTTAATATAGGAGGCCCTGCTATACATACGATTTTGCTTGCCGATGGCATAAATAAGGATTTATTTACCACGCATTTGATTGCCGGCAAGCCCGATGCTTCTGAAGGGGAGATGCTTGACCTGGCTGCCAGCAGAGGAGTTGATGTACAGTTTATTCAGGAGTTGGGAAGAGAAATAGGTTTCAATGATTTTTATGCTTTTTTTGCTATATTAAGGGTTATTTGGAAGGTGAAGCCCGATATCATACATACTCATACAGCTAAAGCCGGAACTCTTGGCAGGTTGGCTGCTTTTATTGCCGGAGTCCCGGTTAAGGTTCACACTTTCCATGGACATGTATTTGAAGGGTACTTTAGCCCGGGCAAAGCTAAATTTTTTATTATATTGGAAAGAATTCTTTCTAGATTCACGGACAGGGTTATTACGGTCAGCGAAAGCGTTAAAGGCCAGATAATTGAAAAGCTCGGCATGTCTTTGAATAATAAATGCTCTGTCGTGAAGCTGGGATTGGATCTTTCTGATTTTTTGGATAATCATAAACTGAAAGGCAGTTTGAGAAAAGAGCTTGGCATAGACGAGGGCACTTTACTTGTAGGGATTGTAGGCAGGCTTGTACCTATAAAAAATCACGCCATGTTTCTAAACGCCATCAGGCAGGTTTTGGATTCAGTGCCAAATTGTCTTGCCAGGTTTGTCATAGTAGGGGATGGTGAGTTGCGCGCAACCCTGGAAAGCGAGGTAAAGCGGTTAAAGCTGGAAAATCATGTTATATTCACTGGATGGATCAGGGACATCGCTAAGGTATATGCGGATCTCGATGTTGTTACGCTTACTTCTCTTAATGAAGGTACTCCGGTTTCTATCATTGAAGCTATGGCGTCTGCGAGACCTGTTATTGTGACGTCGGTTGGCGGTGTTATCGATATGATATCAAACGAAGAAAACGGGATTTTAGTAAAATCAAATGATTCCGAAGCGTTCGCCGAAAAAGTCATAGAACTTTTAAAAGATAAGAATAAAAGGCAGAGGCTTGGGAATGCGGGCAGGCAGTTTGTTCGGAGCAATTTTAATAAAGACAGACTTGTCAGGGATATAGAAGATCTTTACCACGACTGTCTGAATGAAAAGACTGGTTATAAGCAATTCGGAGGACAAAACAAGTCATGAGAAATCTTATTACTGGAGGTGCCGGGTTTATCGGTTCACATTTAGCGGAGGAGCTTTTAAAACGCGGCGATAAGGTGACTGTGATCGATAATCTGTCTACCGGTAGTTTAAAGAATATAGAACATCTTAAGAAAAACCGAAGGTTTTCCTACCATATAGACACGATCATGAACGAAGCTTTGATGAGAAAGCTTGTGGCCGAATGCGACACCGTATATCACATGGCCGCGGCTGTCGGGGTAAAGTATATAATAGAGAATACGCTGGAATCCATTAATACCAACGTAAGGGGCACTGAGATAGTTTTCGAACTGGCTCATTCGCTGGGGAATAAAAAAGTTATTCTTGCTTCGACGTCTGAGATCTACGGTAAAGACAGGCCAGGTAAGAGAGTGTTCAGTGAGAACGATGACAGGGTCCTTGGCGCCACAACGATATCGAGGTGGAGTTATTCATGTACGAAAGCGCTTGATGAGTTCCTGGCGTTGGCTTATTGGAGAGAGAAGAAACTCCCGGTGATTATCGTAAGGTTCTTTAATACATGCGGCCCAAGGCAGACAGGAAGATATGGCATGGTAGTCCCGCGTTTTATAGGACAGGCCGTAGTTGGCAAACCTATAACGGTATATGGAGACGGCGGGCAGTCGAGATGCTTTACGGATGTTAGGGATACGGTGAAAGCGCTCATAATGCTGTCGCGGAATTCCGGGGCCATAGGGGAAGTTTTCAATATAGGGAATCCGCGGAATAAGATAACGATCAATGCCCTGGCCAAAAAAATAAAAAATATAACGGGTTCCAGGTCGAGTGTGGTAAGGATACCATACGAAAAAGCATACGCTCGGGGGTTCGAAGATATGAGGCACAGGGAACCCGACATATCCAAGCTGGTATCATTCACGGGTTTTCATCCCGAAATAGGGCTGATGGAACTCATAGAGAATATGGCAAGGGCGCTGGCCAAATAACATACAAACGCAGGTTGGGATGAATTACATTCAGATAATAGATGTTTTTTTTATATCCGGATTTACCGCATATCTCCTTACGCCGTTTGTCAAAAAAATGGCGATAAAGTCAGGCTATCTCGATCATCCTAAAAATAATAAAGTTCATGCCCATCCAACACCGCTTCTTGGCGGAGTTTCCATTTTCGTAGCGTTTCTCGTTGCTTTGCTGACCAAGGCCCCAGTGATATCTGCCCCGGCCGTAAGTGGGTTGCTGCTGGGAGCTTCGATATTATTCGTGATAGGTTTGATAGATGACAAAATGGGTATGATGCCGGAATTTAAACTACTTGGGCAGTTTTTGGCCGCCATGGTCCTTATAAAATCCGGTGTACGCATAGAATGCATACATAATTATTACGTCAGCATTCTGGTGACGTATTTCTGGATAATAGGAGTGACGAACGGTTTTAATCTTCTGGATAATATGAACGGTCTGTCTGCCGGCATAGCAGCAATAGCCGCGATATTTTTTGGAATTATATCTTTTATAAGCGGTCAGCATGTAATAAGCGCAGTATCATTCGCGGTTGCCGGTAGTGCCTTAGGATTTCTTAAGTACAATTTCCCAAAAGCGGATATATTTATGGGCGACGCCGGCAGCCTTGTATTGGGATACATTCTTTCCGCAATCGCAATTATGGGGAGCTGGGAAACTTATATAATGACAACATCTATAGCGGTACCGATACTGGTGCTAGGATATCCAATATTTGATACTGCTTTGGTCTCGATAATTCGCGTTCTTGAGGGCAGATCAATATTCCAAGGAGGTAAAGACCATTCATCTCACCGACTAGCTCTGCTCGGGCTTAAGCGTTTTAAGACTGTGCTGTTTATTTATTGTATATGCATATTCTTGGGGTTTGTAGCGCTCCTTGTAACTAAGGTGCATTGGAAAACGGGTATAGCGCTGGTTTTTGTAGCGGTAGCGACCATGACAGGGTTTGGAGTAAGGCTCAGCTTTGTTGATACAAAGCGTTTTGGAAGAAGAAAGGCCACTCGTGAGGATTGAGTCGCACTATATAATAAGGCTACTGGATAAGGTCGCCGAATGGGCTATATATATTCTCATATTTGTACTTCCATTTTCAAAGTCGTTAATAGAAATTACAATAGTGGTTGCTTTTGTTTCGTTGCTGTCCAGAAAGGTACTATCAGGGGAGCGCCTAGCCGTCTTTAATGCCGTTAATATTTGCTTATCTATATTTTTAATAGCTTCTTTACTTTCGGTGTTTAACAGTAAGTTTCCGCTGTTAAGTGTCAGGGCTTTTTTCACTAAGATCTTGAAATTCGTTTTCCTGTATATCATCACGGTCGATATAATAAATAGTAAAAAAAAGCTGATAAAGTTTTCGGTAATTTCAATGATCTCGTGTTTCATTATCCTTATTGACGGATTTATCCAGTATTTTTTTACGCATAAAGACATTTTACATAATTATCCTACCTTTAATTATGTATGGACAGACCCCTCATATTTAGGAGTGCCTACTGCGTCTTTTCCTTTTCCGAACGATTTTGCCGCATGGATACTTGTTTTTATATTTCCTATCGGGGCTTTTGTAATTTTTGAGAAAATAAAATGGCCGGTCAAGTTTATTTGTGGAGTAGCCCTCGCAGCTCTTTTGTATTCACTTTTTCTTACCAAAGTGAGAGGGGCATGGATCGGATTCGCCGGTGCACTTAGCGCTTTTGGCCTGGTTAAACCGAAAACAGCAGGCATTATTTTAATTATATTAGTAACGGCTTTCGCGTTCTTAGTGCAGGGGCAATTAATGCACTATGTGAAATCACGTACCAGCGTGAGAGACAGAGCAGAGATGTGGGATACAGGATTGAGGATATTCAAGGCTCATCCAGTAATAGGTAATGGAGTTAACACATTCTTCAATCTTTACAAGGTGGAGAGGCAGGATGAGGATAAGGGCAAAAAAGGTAGTTATGCTCATAACTGTTATTTGCAGATGGCGTGTGATACCGGCCTTTTTGGTCTTTTCTCATTTATTGCCTTTGTGATGTTAATTTTTTGGAATGGAATAAAATGTCTCAGAAAAACTGCTGATATTTTTATGTATCCTATGATATTAGGAACAGGTCTTGGCTTGTTAGCTTTTTTAATACATAGCGCGGTAGATACGAATCTATATTCTTTGCCTTTAGCTGCTTTATTCTGGCTTTCTTGCGGTATTTTGTCTGCTGCGGTTAAGATTTCGCAAGATAAGGCCTATGAGGCTGTAAAATGAAGATTTTGGTTGCTAATCCTTTTGGTATAGGTGACGTTATATTTTCTACGCCTCTATTAGAAGAATTGAAAAGGAATTATCCTGCAAGCTACATAGGTTATGTCTGCAATAAACGTGCCTATGAAGTGATCAAGTCGAACCCTAATATAAACAAGATATTCGTATACGAAAAAGATGATTTTCGCGCTACCTGGAAGGTTTCAAAAAACGAATTTTTCAAAAAACTGTTTAAATTTCTTAAGCTTGTAAAATCCGAACGCTTCGATATTGCGATAGACCTGTCCCTGAATTACCAGTGCAGCCTATGTCTGATGCTTATAGGGTTACCAAATCGCGTCGGGTTTAATTACCGTAAGAGGGGGAAATTTCTTACTCGCAGGATAGACATAGACGGGTTTAGTGATAAGCATGTGGTGGAGTATTACCTTGATACGATAAAGCTGATGGGTATGAGTTCGGCTCCTTCCGGATCCAGACCAAGAGTCTATATCACTGAAACAGACAGACTTTGGGCTAGGCAATTTTTAGCAAATTATATGGTTGATGATAAGGACCTGGTAGTAGGTGTCATACCGGGATGCGGGGCAAGCTGGGGTGTGGATGCAAGGCATAGGCGCTGGAATCTTGAAGGCTTTGCCAAAGTATGTGATGCCTTGGTAGAAAAGCGTAAAGCCATAGTTATTTTACTCGGAGATGCCCAGGAAGCTGTGTTGGGAGAGAAGTTGCAGAAATTAATGAAGCATAATGCGATAGTAGCCTGCGGCAAGACGACAATAGGCGATTTTTTAGGCATCGTAAAAAGATGTAATCTGGTTATAACCAATGACGGAGGGCCTTTACATATGGCCGTCGGTGTTGGAACTAAGACAGTATCTATTTTCGGTCCTGTAGATGAGAAAATTTATGGGCCTTATCCAGGCGATTCGGATCACGTCGTAGTTTCAAAAAAAAATCTACCTTGCAGGCCGTGTTACCGGAAATTTAAATACAGTATATGCGAAAGACGGGAGTGTCTTGATACCATTACCCCGGAAGACGTACTGGATGCCGTAGATAAGGTGCTTGCTAAATGAAGTGCGATATAATAATACCTGTATGGAACCAGCTTGAGGCGACAAGAGAATGCGTTGAGAGCATAGTCAAAAATACCACTATTCCATACAGGCTGATTCTGGTTGATAATGCAAGCGATAAAAACACCGCCGCCTATCTGGATGGTATCAAGGCAAGCGGTGTTGCCCCGGCTGTCATAATAAGCAATAACGAGAACCTTGGCTTTGTTAAAGCGGTAAATCAGGGTTTGAGGCTTTCAGACGCGCCGTATGTTTGCGTCATGAATAACGACACCATACCCGCAAAGGGCTGGCTCGAAAATATGATCGACTTTATGGAGCGCCATCCAGATGTGGGGCTTGCCAATCCGCAATGCGACGGACACGGCGATTTGCCAATAGAGGAGCATGCCGCAAATCTCTCTCTTCTTAAAGACGCATACATGGAGATGAACCAGTGTTTTGGATATTGCATGCTGATAAGGCGCGAAGTGCTCGAAAAAATCGGCTATCTGGATGAAGCGTTCGGAATGGGGAACTATGACGATACGGATTATTCCATGAGGGCCGGTAAGGCAGGATACAGGTGTGTAAACGTACATTCCGCCTACGTTTACCATAAGAAGCACGTATCCTTTAACGCCGCCGGAAACAGGGAAGCCCTGGTCTCTGAAGGCGCGCGCGAATATTTCAAAAAATGGCCTAGACATCTCAGGGCAGGCGTTTCTTTCCGCATAGACAAAGATACCTGCGACGCCGAAATAATAAGTCTGCTCGAAGGCATCCTTTATCTTGCGCGGGAATGGTGCTGGGTGAATGTATGGATATTTGGCGATAAAGCTATCGCCAAGGCGAGAGTCAGCGAAGCGGCTTCTAAAATCAATATGCCGTTGCATCAAAACCTGAAGATGTCATATTGCCCGGGCCGTTTTCGCGGGTTGCAGGTTTTGGCGCGCTTGATAGAGAGGTCATTCGGAACAAAGAGAAGAAAAAAATATGATATGGTATTTGTTGTTTATGACAAAACTGCCTCATTTTTAAAGTTTTTTGGCCATTTACATAAAACAAACGTAATCCCTATAACGCCTGAGATTGGGTTTATCAAGGAAGCAGAGAGAGCTATCGCTGACACGCGGATCTCTGAATCGTCATTGCGAGGGCCTGAAAGGCCCGAAGCAATCTATACTGAAGAGATTGCTTCGTCGGAAAACGGCCAAGCGGTATCCTCCTAGCAATGACTTAATAAGGGAGCTTTATTATGGAAAGAGTGCTTGTTACCGGAGGTGCTGGGTTCATAGGCTCCCATCTTGTGGATGAGCTTGTGAGGAAAGGGCATAAAGTAAGAGTCCTTGATATATTTGAACCTCAAGTTCATCAAGGCAAGCGGCCTAGCTATCTGAATAAAGAGGCGGAATATATCAAGGGTGACGTAAGGAAGTCCTCAGATCTGAAAAAAGTTTTGAATAAAATCGATGTGGTCTTTCATCTGGCGGCTCAGGTAGGGGTAGGTCAATCGATGTACGAGGTGGAGCGCTATATAGATCATAATACACGGGGGACCGCGGTTCTTATGGATCATATAATTAGGAATCGCGGTAATGTCCGTAAAGTGGTGGTAGCTAGCTCCATGAGCATATACGGGGAAGGTTCATACGATTGCCCTCGGTGCGGCAGCGCCGAACCGATCGCCAGAACCGACGAAGATCTGAAAAAAAAGCGATGGGAATATAAATGTTCCAAATGCGGCCGGGAGCTGAAGCCGGTCGGCACTTCTGAAGAGAAGACGCTTAGGGCTACATCCATATATGCCATATCAAAGAAAGACCAGGAAGAGATAGTGCTTACGGTAGGTAAGTCGTACAAGATACCGTCTGTTGCGCTTAGGTTCTTTAATGTGTACGGACCGCGCCAGTCACTGTCGAACCCATATACGGGCGTTTGCGCCATATTTTCATCCAGGATAAAGAACGGTAACCCGCCGCTTGTATATGAAGACGGCCGCCAGAGTCGGGACTTCGTGAATGTCAGGGATATCGTAAGTGCTTTGACGCTAGTTATGGATACGCCGAAAGCGGATTACGGTTTCTTTAATGTCGGGACCGGTAAGGCGACTTCCATTCTGGAGGTGGCAGATACCTTAAGCCGGCTTTACGGCGTAGAGCCAAAAGTCATGGTAAAGAACCAATTCCGAGCCGGAGATATAAGACATTGTTTCGCCGACATATCAAAAATACGCTCGATAGGGTTTAAACCCGCGGTGAGTTTTAAAGACGGCATGAGGGAGCTGGTGGAGTGGGGTAAGACCGAAGATGCCGTGGATATGGTGAAGAAGGCTGATCTGCAGCTTGCGGAGTTGAATCTCAAGATATAATAACGGATCGTCATTGTGAGGGCCTGAAAGGCCCCGAAGCAATCCGTTAAAAGAGATTGCTTCGTCGCCCTGATCCCATTGCATGGCTCCTCGCAATGACATAAGAATAATAATATGTACAAAGACAGATGCGACATAATACTTCCCACCTGCGGCCAGACAGGCCTTATCCGGGATTGCATAGAAAGCCTTATAGCGCGGACCAGGTATCCTTTCCGTCTGATAGCGATTGATGACGGCAAGTCACCTGAAGCCTCGAAGCTCCTGGAAGATTTTCACGCCTCGGGCAGGCTCGATATGGTCTTGATAAAACCAAAAGAGAACCTTGGCTGGGTGAGAGCTATCAATAGAGGCCTGGAAGATTCGAAAGATTCCAAATATATCTCTTTCCAGAACGATGACACCGTATTTACCGAGGGCTGGCTCGAGGAACTGGTCGATATATTCGAAAAGGATAATAAGATAGGGATAGCCAACCCCGAATGGGAGATCCCGGACGGGGCCGATATCGTGAAATTTGCTGCGGACCTTAAAAAATATAAAGGCCGCGCAGTCGATACAGATTATTGCAGGGGGCATTGTTTTGTCGTGCGGCGCGAAGTTGTAAATTTACTGGGAGGCTTCGATCCGGTCTACATACCGGTATATTACGATGACCGCGATTATTCCTTAAAAGCCATAAAAGCAGGATATCGTTGCGTCAAGGCTATGGGTTCGTTCGTAGCGCATGTCAGGAACGCGACCATGACAAAGACTATGGACCGCTCTAAAATAACAGCTCTTATGGAGCGTAACGGAAGGATATTCTATAAAAGATGGGGATATCCTCTGCGGCTTGTTTTTATTCTGCACGAACCGTGTGACTCGAAACAACTTCTTCAGAACGTCTGCATGGACCAGAATAAGGTCATCGTTATCGTCCCCGGCAAGACAGAAGTGCCATACGAACATACCAATATGAAGGTTTTCAAGTTTGGCAGATTCATGTTTAATCTTAAAACGCTGGTCTTTCTTTTGACAAAGCGCAGCAAAAAACAGCAAAAAGGGATCGACTTCGTATTTACCGACGCTAAAAAGACTTATTCGTTTCTAGGGCTTTTTAGAAGCCTTATGCCGGCGCAATTGGTCCTGGGATCGGATGCCCGTGAGATCGGGACGATAGCCGCCAAGCTAATAAAGGAAAAGAAGAACAAAGATAAAGAGTTGATAAAATAGATATGCCAAGAGAGAAATTGTCCGTAGTGGTCCTGACGAAGAACGAGGAGAAAAATATCATTCCCTGCCTGGAGACAGTGAAATGGGCCGACGAGATAGTCGTGATGGATGATAATTCTACGGATAATACTGTCGAGCTTGCCCGCCGTTTTACCGATAAGGTATTCGTCAGCGCTATGGACCGCGATTTTGCCAAGCAGAGGAATTACAGCATATCACTCTGTAGTGGTGACTGGATATTACAGATGGACGCCGATGAGCGTGTGACCGAAGGCCTGAAAAAGAAGATCCTGGGCCTCCTGGAAAATGGGAGCAATTGCGTCGCTTTTAAGTACAGAAGGCTTAATTATTTTTGCGGAGCGTTCCTCAGGCACGGCGGAGAGGGCGAGCACAAGTCGCTTCGCCTTTTCAGGAAGGGTTCGGCGACATTCCATGGCCGGGATGACATTATCGAAGTATCCGGCAAGGTCGGGGAGTGGGATGAGGTGATGGAGCATTATAATTTCCCGGACATAGACCATTACATCCTTACCCAGAATTTTTACAGCCGGACCGAGGCCGAGGATATGACCGCGCAGATGAAACCGATGAATCATAGAGCGCTTAGACGCGAGTTGACGACCAAACCACTGAAGCTTTTTTTCAAGCTCTATTTTAAGAAGCAGGGATATAAGGACGGCACTCGCGGCCTTATCTTTGCCGCGCTTTCTGCCTGGAGGCGTTTTTTAAGATATGCCAAATACTGGGAATTAAACAGAGAATTTTACGATGCTAAAAGGTAAAAATGTAGTACTCGGTTTTGGCGGGCCGTTCTTCCTGCACGATCCTGCAGCGAGTATCGTGGTTGGTGGCAAGGTGTTAGCTGCGGCCGAAGAAGAGCGGTTCATACGCGTAAAACACGCGGTGGGGAACCCTTGCGTAAAGTCAGTAGAATTTTGCCTTAGACAAGCAGGGGTGAGTCCTAAGGATGTTGATGCGGTGGGTTTCCCGTGGTCCTGCGATGCGTTCGAGAATAAAAAGTGGGGCTATGCCTTTAAGACCTTCCTTTCGGAACCCTCCAGAGCCCTTAAAGCCATAACGAAATCCCATAAAAAAAATTGCGGTATAAGAGGGACGGTATTTTCGATGCTTCGCGATGCGGGCATAGACCTACCCAAGGATAAGGTCTTTTTTGTAGAACATCACCTCGCGCATGCCGCAAGCGCATATTATCTTTCAGGGTATAAGGACGCCGCTATAATGAGTATCGACGGCTCGGGCGAGTTCACTTCCACTTTATTCGCTGAGGGTAGGTCCGGCGATATAAAGAAAATAAAAGAGATAGATCTTCCGGATTCTCTGGGCCGTTTTTATTCCACTATGACGGCGTATCTGGGGTTCGACCCCAACGACGGTGAATATAAACTCATGGGCATGGCTCCTTACGGCGACCCGTCAAAGGCGGATTTATGCGACGTGATTTCGTTTGATGGCGATAGTTTCCGGACCAATCCCGAATATGTATGGCCCATACGTTCCAGACGCTATAAGTCTGATTCAATGATACCAAAAAAGCTTGTGGACAAATTTGGACCGCCCAGAGAAGGCGACGATCTTTCAGAGCCATATATACATATAGCCGCCGCTACTCAGAAGACATTCGAGGAGATAGTTGTAAGGCTTATGGAGCGGTATCTGGGTAAAACTCTTAAGAATAATGGCGGCAGGCTCGTATTCGCCGGCGGGTGCGCGCTGAATGTCGTGCTTAACAGACGGCTGATGGAGCATCCTCTTGTAAAAGAGTTCTTCGTCCAACCGGCATCTCATGATGCCGGGACGCCGCTCGGCGCCGCTGTATATGTGGCACAGAAACTGGGCGATAAGATAGAACCCATGAAAGACGCATATCTCGGACCGGAATTTTCCGATGCAGAGATAGAGGCGGCGCTAAAAAATTCAAAAAGTATAACATATAAAAGATCCTCGGATATAGAGAAAGAGGCGGCCGCGCTCCTGGCTGAAGGCAAGGTCGTGGGCTGGTTCCAGGGCCGTTTGGAGTTCGGTCCGCGCGCCCTCGGCAATCGTTCGATACTGGGTAACCCCACCATAAAAGGTACCAGTGACAGGATAAATGAGATGGTCAAATTCAGAGAAAAATGGCGCCCGTTTTGCCCGTCTATTCTTAGAGAGTATTCCAAAGATATACTGGGAAGAGACATAGATGCGCCATTCATGACGTTAAGTTTTGTAATAACGCCCGAGTGGAAGTCGAAGATACCGGAAGTGGTTCATGTCGACGGTACGGCAAGGCCGCAGACCGTTACGAAAGATTCAAACCCCAGATTTTATCGCCTTATAAAATATTTCCGAGAGAATACGGGTGTTCCGGTTCTTATCAATACGTCCCTTAACAGGCGAGGCGAGCCGATGGTCTCCAGTCCGGAGGATGCCGTAAGGATGTATCTCGGTTCCGGTCTTGATTATATAGCGATAGGCGAATATCTGGTTAAACGCATATAATATATGAAATCATGCGATATAATAATAGCGGTATGGAACCAGCTGGAGTTTACAAGAAATTGTATCGAGTCTATCGAGCGCCATACCAAAAACGTTGAGTACGGGCTCATTCTCATAGATAATGCGAGCGATGCCCCGACCGCAGAATATCTGCAAACCCTGGCGGCCGCGAATAAAAACGTCACCCTTATACGAAACGAAACAAATCTGGGTTTTCTTAAGGCCGCGAACCAGGGGATGAAAGCGTCTGTCGCGCCTTATGTGTGCCTCCTCAATAATGATACACTGGTCACTGACGGATGGCTTAAAGAGATGATAGAGATCGCGGCCGGTTCTAAAGATATAGGTATAGTGAACCCGTCCAGTAATAATCTGGGTCAGAAACCTTTAGCGGGGGAGCCTCTCGAGATTTATGCGGCCAAAATACGCAAGGAGAGCGGGAACTACATAGATCTCGGCGCGGCTATAGGCTTCTGTATGCTCATAAAACGCGAGGTCCTGGACAAGACAGGCCTTTTTGATGAGGTTTACGGCAGGGGCAACTTCGAAGATACCGATCTATCGCGAAAGGCCGTTAAGGCCGGTTATCGGTGTGTACGCGCCTGCGGCTCATATGTCTATCACCGCGAAAGCGCCTCATTTAATAAGGTAAAGACTTTTAACGCCGACTTCGAGCGTAACCGGGAAATATTCGAATTCAGATGGGGCAAGCCCAAAAGGATAGCGTATATATTGGATTCTTACGACGAGCCATCGTTGATTAAAATAAGACAAGAAACGGTGGAATTGGCCCGCAACGGTAACTGGGCGTGGTATTATTTCAAAGAGGCGGAGGATCTTCCCAAGCATTCCAATATAATGCGTGTCGAGGTGAGTGGCAGACATTTTTATCCGGAGGTATTTTGGAGGATAATTAAAAAAAAGAAGAAATTCGACGAAATCTATATAGG